>JABUEV010000013.1 GCA_013314865.1 Bacteroidales bacterium
GAAAAATAATTATCCAGGAATCAAGGAATATTATTACGGGAAGCATACCGGCATTGCTAATTGTGGATGGAGTATATGTTGATAATATAGGGAATATTCCACCGGCTGCGGTTGAATCAATCACTGTTTTGAAAGGCACTTCAGCCGCCGTCTACGGTTCAAGAGGTTATGGAGGAGCTATTGTCATAAAAACTAAAAACGGCCCGTCAAATTGAATAATTTGACCGGCTACATGTTAAGATTAGAGGTTGGTATCTGGCATACATAATTAATATAAACTCATAATAAAAAGTTCTTAACTCTCATAATATGAAACCTTCACTTGGCAAATCAGGTTTCGGATATATAGAGGCTGAAGGAATCAGGTTTGACCATGATATAATAATAAGACTTTCGGGGGATATTGAAAAAAGGAAGAAAAAGCTCTCAAAATCGGTTTATGGTACTTCACATATTGTCTCTTCCGGGGAAGCGAAATACATTTATGAAAAGGGTGCGGAAAAAATAGTGATAGGAAATGGGCATAGCGGGATGTTGAAACTCTCGGAAGAAGCAGAAGAATACTTCAGTAAGAAAAAGCTAAAGGTAGTTATTGCTCCTACTTCCGAAGCAATAGAAAAGTGGAACAGGACATCAGGAAGGGTCATTGCCCTTTTTCATGTCACATGCTAAAGACTGAATGGTAAAAAGTTTACTTCAGAACTGAAGCACGGGAAATTTCACATACACACCGGTTGATGATCAGTCTATTTGCCAGGGTATAATATTGTACCGTCAATTCTGCTGAAACCCTTTGTATTTCTTACTGACATCTGAGGGATTCTTGATCCTTTCATTGTTGCACAGCCGGTTTCTCCGAATTTGTTAATTGCAATGAATTTCTCACTTGGAAAGAATCCGGGATTTACTTTTTTATAACGGTCGGTTATCATCTGAAGGGCATCCTCGCAGGCCTGTTGAGGGGTCCGGCCTTCTTTCATTCTGAGGACAATAAAATACGACGCGCATGATTTGATCACATCTTCACCTCTTCCTGTTGCGCCGGCGGCACCAACCTCATTATCTACATATAGTCCTGCTCCTATAATGGGCGAGTCGCCTACACGTCCGTTAAGCTTGAAACTTAGGCCGCTTGTTGTGGTACAGCCTGCAATATTGCCGTTCCTGTCTATGGCAAGAACATTTGTAGTTCCATACCAGTGTTCTATGTCAGGGAAATCACGCCAGTAAGATTCTTTCTTTTCTATATCCTGCAGATGCTCAGGAACTCCCCAGTCGTCACTCTGACTCAATTCCTCCTTCCAGCGGAGCCATATTTTTCGGGCTTTGTCAGTAAGAAGATTTTCTTCCTTAAATCCCCATGCCCTGGCAAACTCAAGAGCCCCTTCACCTGTGAGGAGCACATGATCGGTACGCTCCATCACAAGCCTGGCGACGGATGATGGGGTTTTAATGTTTTCAAGACAGGCAACGGCTCCTGCTGAGTATGTCTTCCCGTCCATGAATGACGCGTCAAGCTGAACTACACCTTTCTCATTGGGCAGACCGCCATATCCCACTGTATTATCTTCAGGATCAATTTCTATTATGTTTGCAGCTTTCTCGACTGCGTCAACAGCACTGCCTCCCGACTGGAGTATTTCCCATCCTGCTTCAACGGCATTTTTTCCTGTCTCGTTGAAATGACTTGTAACAATAACAGGAATTGAGCCGCGCTGGCGTTCCTGAATTAATGATGTTGAAAGACCCGGGAATAAAAATGCACCGGTGCCTATGCCTGCAGTTTTAAAGAAGAAGTCTCGTCGTGTGAAATGTTTTTTCATAATATAGGTGGAAGTTAAATGCTGAAATACTGTAAATGATGAATTCAAATATACAAACTATGTAGGAAAGGGGATAAAAAATAAACTAATATTATATCATCTAGGCAATAACAATCTGTCAGGAAGGATGATCTGTTATTCAGCTCCTTCAGAGCTAGGACTGGGCAGGAGGGCTTCCCGCCACCCCCGGTTGAAACCGGTGGTTATTCATGTAGATTAACCTTCGGGGGTGTGGCAGATAGTGCTTCTGTGCCCCTGGTTGAAACCGGGGGTTATTCATGTTGATCCCCTTCGGGGATAGAGTATGAAGTGCTTCCGGGAGGGTTAAATTACTACCTTGTTGAATGAATTCTATGGTATTTTGTATTCAGCTCCTTCAGAGCTGGGGCAGGGTAGGAGGACTCTCCGCCACCCCCGGTTGGCACCGGGGGTTATTCACATTGATCTCCTTCGGGGATAGAGTATGAAGTGCTTCCGGGAGGGTTAAAGTACTACCTTGTTGAATGAATTCTCTGGTATTTTATATTCAGCTCCTTCAGAGCTGATACTGATGAGGAGGACTATCTACACCCGGTTGGCACCGGAGGTTATTCATGTTGATCCCCTTCGGGGATGTGGCGTCAAGGGCTACTTCTCACCCTGGACGCATATATCTAAGGTTATCTGTTTGTATGAGCTCTGAAAGAGCCCTATATGAATAACCCCCGGTGTAAACCGGGGGTTTACGGTCCCGCAACTTCCATGAGCCCTGAAGGGGCTCAATAAATCTTAAAATGACAAAAATTCTTATTTTCTTAATAATTTTCTGCAGTATAATAATCCTATGCTTCATTAAATTTTTTCCGGAATTATGAATTTCAGAAAACTAGTTATATTTTTGCAGCGCCTTTTGATTCCACACTTACATGGAAAAGGTAAATAAAACGGGGTGTAGCGCAGTTGGTTAGCGTACCTGCTTTGGGAGCAGGTGGTCGTCAGTTCGAGTCTGACCACCCCGACTTAGTTTCGGCAGGAATAAATTTCAGACCGCAATATGGAACGAGCTGTATTAGCGGCGATTTCACGTAATTGATGAATTTCTGATTCTGTCTATAAAACCTTCTATTAATACTTTGTCCGGCTTTTTATCGCTCAGGAACTTAATGAACGCACTTCCGACAATTGCCCCGTTTGCCATTTGACACGCTTCTTTAAATGTGCTGTTATCGGAAATGCCAAAACCAATCATTAGTGGATTTAGAAGATTCATCTCCTTTATTCTTCTGAAATACTCTATTTGCCTTTCTGTGAACTGACCCTTTACACCTGTCGTTGATGAAGAGGATACCATGTATACAAATCCCCTGCTGATACTGTCTATTATTCTGACTCGCTCATTATCAGTACGGGGTGAAATCAGCAATATGTTGTACAGACCATTTCTACTGAACAGACCTGAATATTCTTTTTTATAAATCTCAGGAGGCAGATCTGGCAAAATGACTCCATCGATTCCTGTTTCAGAGCATTTCTTACAAAAATTCTCAATTCCAAAACGCAGGACCGGATTCAGATAGCCCATTAATAAAAGCGGAATATTGATAGTTTTACGAATGCCGGATAACTGGTTAAACAGGATTTTCAGGCTTATACCGTTTCTTAGTGCAGTTTCATTGCTTCTCTGAATGACCGGTCCGTCTGCCAGGGGATCTGAAAATGGCATTCCTATTTCTATCATATCTGCCCCTCCTTCAGCGAGCAACTTTATTAATGTTGCAGTTGAGTTCAACTCGGGGTAACCCGCAGTAAAATAAATGGATAGAATATTATTTCTTTTGCAAAGGAAAAGTTCATCAATCCTGTTCATTGTTTATAAAAAAGGTTAACAAAAGGTTATTATGATATATTATTCATTCTGTTCATATAACTCATATATGCCGCCATATCCTTGTCTCCCCGGCCCGACAATGTAATTACCACCACATCTTTCAGTCCGAACCTGATTTTATCCAGCACAGCAAGGGCATGTGCGGGTTCAAGAGCCGGGATTATTCCCTCAAGGCGGGTCAGTCGGAATGCGGCTTCCATCGCTTCTTCATCAGTCGCTGATTCAAACGTTACTCTTCCTGACTGGTTTAATGCGGCAAAGAGGGGCCCTATTCCCGGGTAGTCGAGTCCGGCAGATATTGAATATGGTTCTTTTACCTGGCCGTCTTCATCCTGTATCAGCATGGTCCGGCTGCCGTGAATTATTCCGGGAGAGCCTGTTGCTATTGTTGCTGCAGTTTCAGCGGTTTTTACACCTTTTCCTGCGGCTTCAACAGCAATCAGATTTACTTTTTCATTGTCAAGGTAATTGTAGAATGAACCTGCTGCATTACTGCCGCCTCCAACGCATGCAATAATATAATCCGGATCGGATTTTCCGGTATGCTCCTTCAACTGCCATTTCAATTCCCGGCTGATGACCGACTGGAGCCGGGCGACCAGATCGGGATAAGGATGAGGACCGACTACTGAACCAATAATATAATATGTGTCATTAGGATTATTTATCCAATCCCTGATAGCTTCATTGGTTGCATCCTTAAGCGTCATATTTCCGCTAACTACAGGCACTACTTCGGCACCCAGCATTTTCATTCTCAGGACATTCGGCATCTGTCGTTCAACATCGAGTTTTCCCATATAAACCACACATTCGAGTCCCATAAGGGCACAGACAGTGGCTGTTGCTACGCCGTGCTGACCGGCACCTGTCTCTGCAATTATCCTGGTTTTCCCGAGCCTTCTGGCTATCAGTATTTGCCCGATAGTGTTGTTTATCTTATGAGCTCCCGTATGGTTAAGGTCTTCACGCTTCAAATAGATATTGGTATTATAATGTTTTGAAAGCCTTTTTGCGTGAAAGAGGGGAGAAGGTCTTCCTGCATAATCCCTGAGCAGACTATTAATTTCTTTATTAAAGTCCTCACTGTTAATGATATTCAAATAATTATCCCGGAGCAACTTAATATTTGAATGCATCATTTCAGGTATGTAAGCCCCGCCGAATTCTCCGTAATAACCCCATTCATCAACATTATATTTCATTACCTGCAAATTTTAAGTCATTAATAAATCTTTTTACTTTTTCAGGATCTTTAATGCCCGGACTAACTTCAAAGCGGCTGTTGATATCGACCGCAAACAGGGAAGTATGAGACAGGGATTTTATTAATCCGCAGTCTTCCGGACCGATTCCACCTCCGAGAATAAATGGTTTGGTGAGATCATACTCATCCAGCTTTCCCCAGTCAAATTTATTGCCACTGCCGCCTTTATTAGCGTTGTTGGTGTCAAATAAAAAATAGTCACACACATCGATATATTCAGCAAGAGGCTCAAAGCGGAATAGTTGGTCAACTCCAAATGCCTTTATGATACTTATGTCAGAATTTTTCAATGATTTACAATATTCCGGAGACTCGTTGCCATGAAGTTGGACCATGTCAAGACCATAGCAACGGACCATTTCAATGATTTTTGGTAAATCTTCATTGACAAATACACCCGCTTTGAGTATATAGGCTGGAATAACCTCGAATAATGATATATCCGGCTTATGGCCCACGTATCGGACTGATTCAGGGTAAAAAATGAATCCGATCAGATCAGGTCCTGTGTCAGCTATTTGGCTTATGTTATACTTTTCTGTCAAGCCGCAGACTTTTACTTTTATCATGATGAACTCTAATTTTATTTGTAAATTCCATAAACGCCATAACCGGATCAGGTGATTTCATAAAGAGTTCTCCTATCAGAAAACCATTATAACCTGCCTGTCTGAGTCTGATAACAGATTCGGATGATGAAATGCCGCTTTCAGAGATCTTAATGAACTTTTCAGGGATTCTGTCTGCCAGTCCCAAAGAAACATTTATATCAATATCGAAACTCTTCAGATCCCGGTTATTAACTCCTATAATATCAATATCCTCATTGACCATTTCAATCTCAGACAATGAATGTATCTCGCATATCACTTCCATTCCAAGAGAATGTGACATTTTTGTGAACTTGCGAATACGTTTTCCTGTCAGTACGGATGCCAGGAGTAATATCGCATCAGCACCAATAGCTTTTGATTCCGGTATCTGAAATTCGTCTATTATAAAATCTTTTCTTAATACAGGAATGGAGTTGTACTCTCTGGCAGTAACCAGATCATCGGAACTGCCTCCAAAAAACAACCGGTCGGTAAGGATTGAGAGACCTGATGCACCTCCCCTTGAATATCCCTGTGTCACATCCATTACGGACGCATCGGGATTGATTGTGCCTTTTGATGGCGAAGCTCTTTTAAATTCAGCAATAATTCCTGTTTTTGAAGGATCAGAAATAAATTCCTTTAAAGACTTCGTTTCTTTAAAAAAGAACCTGCTCCGTTCAAGGTCAGTTATTGTTATCTGGTTTTTAAGAAGTAGCAGTTCTTTCTTTTTATTAATTAAGATTTTCTCAAGAATTGTCATGTCTGCATTTCAATGAGTGATTTTAAAGAATTAAGAGCTTTTCCGCCGAACAATGAATCTTCAGCAATTGCTCTGCACTCATCGAGTGGTTTTGACGGGCGGCAACATTTAATTGCAAGCTGTGAGTTAACAATAACCACGTCGTTCTGTGCCCTGGTTCCTTTACCCTCAAGTACTGAGATGAAAATCTGAGCTGATTCATTGACACTTTTACCTCCATGCAAATCAGCAGGATTGCACCTGCAGAAATGAAGTGATTCAGGTGAAAGAATTTCTTCCGCGCCATCTACAATATATCTGAAACTGTCGGTAAGGGAGACTTCATCGTAACCGTCAAGACTATGGACAATTGTAAACCGGATATCTGTCGACTGGTAAAGGTAGTTGTATAACCGGGCAAGCTCCGAACTGTAAACGCCAATCATTTGTTTACGAGGAGAAGACGGATTAACAGTTGGGCCGAGCATATTAAAGAAGGTCTTCACTTTAAGAGCTTTCCGTATTGGTGCAACACTTTTCATAGCTGGGTTAAAGAGAGGAGCATGGAGGAAACAGACTCCGGCTTTGTCGATTTCTCTTTTAAGTTTATCTTCTTCAGAAGAGAATTTATAACCGAAGTATTCAAGAATATTGGATGAGCCGCAAGCGGATGTGACAGCGTAGTTCCCATGTTTGGCAACCTTTATGCCTGCACCTCCAAGCACAAAGGTTACCAGTGTTGATATATTGAAGGTGTCCTTTCCGTCCCCCCCTGTACCGCATACATCCATAGTGTCAAAATCAGAAAGATCTACCTTGATACACAGATTCTTAAGTGCATCCCTGAAGCCCGACAGTTCCTCAACTGTTATGCTTCTCATCAGATATACTGTAATAAATGCAGCCACCTCTGATTCAGAGTAATTATTCAGCGCAATGTTTGTCAGAACCTCCTCAGCCTCTTCCCGGTTGAGTGTTCTGTGTTCGAACAGATAGTTAAGTATTTTTCGCATTTCGGAAGATTTTTGTCATTTAACGGTTATCAGGGGAATGTATTCAGTCTGCATTTCAATCCAGTTCTTAATAATTTCAAATCCATGGTCAGTTAAAATGGATTCCGGGTGGAACTGAAGTCCTCTCACATCATAATTTCTGTGAGTGATACCCATTATTATTCCGTTCTCATCATCACATGTGATTTTGAAACAATCCGGAAGGTGTTTCCTCGACACCACCCATGAATGATAACGGCCTGCCATAATTATTGGAGGAATATTTTTAAAAAGTGGTTCATCAGGTTCCTTAATTCTAACAGGGGATGCAACACCATGATATACAGTACTAAGATTAAGTATCTTTCCGCCAAACGCCTCACAGATAGCCTGATGGCCAAGGCAGATCCCCAGGATGCTTTTGACTGGAGCAAATTGTTTAATCAGTTCAAGGCAGATACCTGATTCGGATGGTATTCCTGGTCCTGGTGAGATAACAATCTTATCATATTCTCCAATTGTTTCAATATCAACTTCATCATTTCGGAAAACTGCAGGAAGGTCACCTGTAAGTTTTTCTATATAATGTACGATGTTATAAGTGAAAGAATCATAGTTGTCGATAACTGCAATATTTTTCATTTTATACCTCCTGCTGTTTCAATTGCTTTTTTAAGTGCACCGAGTTTATTTTTTACTTCCTGCAATTCGTTTTCTTCATTTGAACCGGCAACAATACCTGCACCGGCCTGATAGTAAAGTATGTTGCCTTTGCTGAGGAATGTACGGATCATGATGGCAAGGTTCACAGTTCCTCTGAGATCTA
This sequence comes from Bacteroidales bacterium, assembly GCA_013314865.1. Classification (GTDB taxonomy): domain Bacteria; phylum Bacteroidota; class Bacteroidia; order Bacteroidales; family VadinHA17; genus LD21. Next base: position 8,111 of record JABUEV010000013.1, read on the forward strand.
TTATACCTATGGCACCACCATAGTAGCCTCTTCTGTTCTGTTCATACCTGTCGATCAGTTCCATAGCTTTGTGTTTCGGAGCTCCTGTAAGTGTTCCGGCCGGGAAAGTTGCTGTAAGCATATCGCCGGTTGTCGATCCTTCACGAAGTTCACCGGAAACATTTGAAACAAGATGTATCACATGTGAATAGAATTGTACCTCGCGAAGGTTCTCAACCTTTACATTTTTTGCGTACCTGCTGAGGTCGTTGCGGGCCAGATCGACAAGCATTATGTGTTCGGCATTTTCCTTGGTATCGTAAGATAAACGCTCGGCGGCCAGTTTATCATTTTCGTCATCACCCGTGCGTTTGAAGGTGCCTGCAATGGGATTAATCCAGGCTTTCTGTCTTTGTATTTTCAGGTGTGCCTCAGGAGATGATCCGAAGATTTTATAACTGCCATAGTCGAAGTAAAACAGATACGGAGATGGATTTATAGAACGCAGTGCGCGGTAAACATTAAATTCATCACCGGAAAATGTCCTTGAGAATTGTCTTGAGAGCACGATTTGGAAAACATCGCCTCTGAAGCAGTGTTCCCGGCCTCTCCTGACCATCTCCCTGTACTGATCGTCAGAAATATCCATTGTTTCTTCCCCTTTGGCACTGAACGGGTATACGGCGAAATTCCGGCTGTTCAACAAAGTTATTAACCTGTCAGCTTCGCTAAGATCGTCGTTTGTCAGATTCTCAATAATATATAAGACATTCTGATAATGATTGACAGCAATTATGCATTTGTAGAAGTCATATCTGATATCAGGAATTTTATGGTCATATCTTTTACGGGATTGTAATTTTATTTTTTCAAAGAATTCGACAGCATCATATGATATATAGCCGAAAAGACCATTTACCGGGATATCAGGGTCTATATCCCCGGCTATGAAAGATTCAATAAAAGAATTGAATCTGTGCTTGAGGGTGCATCTGTCTGTTATCTTAGTTACTATTCTGGAACCATCGGGGTATTCTTCAGTAATTGCTCCACAATCGGCAATAAAAGAGGCCATCGATTTCAGGCAAATAAATGAATAGCTGTTCTCGCTGCCATGATAGTCAGAACTTTCAAGCAGATGGGAGTTTGGGTATATATCTCTTATTTTAAGGTAAATGTTTACAGGTGTTATAGTGTCGGCAAGTAATCTGACTGACTTTGTTTTCACTTTAAATTTGCTCATCTCATTTCTTTTTAGCGATTATTTTCAAACAAAACGGCCTGTCGTGAGTCCGACAGGCCGTTAAATATTATAAGTAATTTATACAAATTGCTTGAAGTCTCACAACAAAAGTCTAAGTCTGCTTAACCACCAACACCAATTTGTACGGAATGCTTTCATATTTTTATCTGCTTGTAGATGCAAAGCTACATCTATTTTCTAAAAAAACAAATTTTTTATAGTAATTACCCAGGAGCTAAATTACTGAGCAGTTCAGAAAAATTACCGGATGAACTGCCGTAGCGTCTGGTTATTGTTTTAGAGTAAAAACCCCATTGTTAGCCGTTCCTATCCAGATATTATTGTCAAAATCGGTTTCAATAACTGTAATTTTATCGCCGTTAAACAGATTTTCCGGGGCCTTTATCCAGTTTTTACCGTCATAAACACGAAGGACATAGGTATTGCCATCAATACTGACTGCCCAGCAATAACTTCTTCTGTCGGCTTTAAGTATTGTAAAAATATAAGTCCGTGATGTCATGAAATCAGGTTTGAGCCTTGTCCATTCACTGTTTTTATATATGTAGAGCTTGTTTGTATCGGCCAAACATGAAGAAAGTCCAAAATCTTCAAGCAGGTAAATAGTGCCTGTCGGACTTACTGTGAATGCCCAAATCCAATAGAATGTTCCACTGTAATTGCCGAGACAATTCCAGGAATTTCCTGAGATTCGGTAGATATTTGATCTTGTTACTTTGCTGAGAGTCATGACATATATGGAGCCGTAATGATCTATCGCCATATCACCGATCACATGCTGGTTGAGAATTGAGTTGTCAGGAGTGAACAGATCAAACTTTTTCCCGTTGTATACGACCAATCCCCCGTAGTCATGGGCGCCGCTGGAAAACCATACCCTTCCGTCAAGTCCAACCTCAACGTTGGTGATATAGTCTCTTGGTAATCCTGAATTATCCTTTGTATACCAGGTGATGCCGTCTTTTGTCACATGCCCCAATCCGCCTCCGCTTGTGCCGACCCATAATGATTCATCGCCGGCAATGGAAATATCCCTTATTTCAAAATCCAGATTAAAGATTTGCGCCGGTTGTCCATTTTTAAAGTGAAAAAGCTCCTTCCCGCTGGCTAACCAGGTATTACCTTTGTAATCAGGTTCAATGCAATCAATCCTTTTATCCTCCAGCAAGCGACCTGTGACCTCAAACCGGATCTCAGGCGAGTAATCCTTAAGTGTATCTTCTTTTCTTGTCAGTACTATATCATTATCAACGGTACCATGAGTATCAGGCTTCCGGCAGGCAAATGAGCAGGTTACCAGGATAATTAAAAGGACCGTGATCCTTATTTTTTTATAATCTATTAGTAATATTTTTCTGATATTACTGCCGAAGTTATATCAAAGTTATAACTAATATCAGCTCGGTTTACTTTAAACCAAGTTTTTCTCTTCTTTTAAGTTGTTCTATTGATTCATTCAAACGTTTCCGGATAGTATCTTCTCTTTTTGCACTTGTGATCCACATCACATAATTTCGTTTATGCGACGGAGCAAGATTTTTGAAATTTGTCAATGCGGGTTCATTTTGTGAGAATGCTTTTATTATGAATACCGGAATCTGAAATCCAGTCTCACTATTTTTTTCTTTCCTGTTTTTAACCTCGTGATCAACTTTGCCTTCTTCTAATGAACTGCCAATCTTAGCCAGACCTGCTTCAGTCATTTTTCCATTTTCTATCAGAGAAAGGGCAATTTTCTTATTCAGATCTGACCAGTTGTGAGTGTTGGTTCTTGGCGTGAATTTCCTTACGTACCGGTCATCGTCGATTTTTTTTATGATACTGTCAATCCATCCAAAACAGAGTGCTTCTTCCAGTGCCTCCCTGTATTCAATGCATTTAGAATTTGTATGTTTTTTATTGAATATCATCCAGATACCGGCACTCTTTTCATGATTCTTTTCGAGCCAGTTTCTGAAGGATGCCCGGCTGTCAAAATAAATGTGTTCAAGATGTTTCATTTCATTCTGCTGTTTTAGATATCAGTAAAATCAAAAGGTCTTGCAATATTATTCTCTGGTCAAGTGTGCTAATATTACTCAAATTTAATGATCTTGGGTGAGGAATGGCAAATATCGTTAGAACGTCCAGTTGTCAATCAAAAAATTTAATTATTTAAATATGCCAGGATTTGTTTATAGTACAGCTAAGGTATTTGGTCATTAGTTTGTGAAAAATTTAACAATTGGATCGTTTTCACTAACAATTCTTTAAGAGTTACTGTCTTATTTTTGTTCAACATTAATTAAAACCCGCCAACATGAAAGTCCTCACCAGAACACTTCTCACTATTTTCTTTTCAGGCTTCTGCTTAATCTTATCATCTCAAATGACTGGCAAGCATTCTATTGGAATACAGCTTAATCCTTACTTTGATGAAGCTTTATTCAAACAAATTTCTGTCAAACCTGTTTATGCGTTACGTTATTCTTATCGTATAAACGAACATATAACTATCGGACCGGAGTTATCAGGCTATTTTGCTAAGGTACTGAACGACGATTTTACTTTTGGTAATTTTAATGCCGGAGGTTTTTTCCGTTATTCATTTTTACCTTCAGCCAGGATAAGACCATTTATTGAGTTGAGCCCATACTATACTTACCATTACTGGAAGAACTTTCCGGAGATTGCATATTCAGATCAAGAACCGAATGGAAATATGAGTTTTATCTCAGGATATGCTGCACCGGGAATTTCATTATTCAGCAAGTCAGGAAAAATAAGTCTGGATCTGTTCTACAAATTCTCCAACAAGACCTTTGTAAATAACAATCAATCTGTTTTTTCATACAGGCTGAACTTTAACTTCTGAATATGTTAGTCAGCTCCGGAAAAGTGATAAATCCCGTAAATCTCTCGTTTACCCCCTACCCCCTGAAGGGGGAATGAATAATAAGCAATTTGTAAAAGACCCCTTTACGGGTGGAATTAAAAATCATAACAGGCTAAATATTTAATCTTAAATCTCCGGCAATTATATGCCCGCCGGTTGCACACTCGAGTATTTCAAATATGACTGATCTTGAAAGGCTAACATATTAAAGCCAGCTTATTATACAAAATGAAAATCCCGGATCAATACTGACCCGGGATTCACCATCATGACTGCTGTCTTATATTATGTTTATTCGACAGCCGGAAGAATTCGTGCATTTACGATAATATAGATATTACCTGATAAGCCATTAACTGTGAATGTATCTGAGGTTGCATTCGTCAGATCATGCTGATAAGGATAGAAGGCCGGGTCTGTAGTATAATTACCGCCTTCTTTTGGAAGCATGTCATTACCTATATAAACACTTGTGTGGTTCATTACATATCCTTCTTCAAGGGTTATCTTCACTGTTGCAACTCCGGCATAGTAGTGCAATTTTACCACGCCAACCTTAACTGCATTTGAGACATCGCAGCCGCTTGCTTTCATGTAGAGAAAATAAGTTGATTCAAAGGTCGGATCCGGATACATTGCACCGTTTGTCCAGCCCCAGGTGTCAAAGTCTTTTGTGCCGTCACCGTTAAGGTCAAGGTCAAGGAAGCAGTGTACCATTGGGTCATATGTTTTACGTGCAAATGCCATCTCACCTTTAGGCTTTTCCTGCTCAGGTTCTTCCACAAGCAGACCCCTTATGGCTGTATTACAGCCGTTGGCATCTGTGATTGTAACATAATAGGTTCCGGGGCCAAGGCCGCTGAGATCCTCGGTTGTGGCACCTGTATTCCACAGAAAACTGTACGGAGGTGTTCCGCCGGATACTGTAACATCTATTGCACCATCATTGGCACCAAACACTGAAATATTTGTCACTACAGCTGATGCAGATATTCCTGAAGCCGGCTGTCCGACAACAAGGTTCGACAAGGTTACGGAGCACTGTTTTGCATCATAAACTGTCACGGAATAAGTACCTGCAGGAATGTTATTAAGGTCTTCAGATGTGGCTCCATTGCTCCATACAAATGTGAACGGGGAGGTTCCTTTTTCCACTGTCAGGTCAATAGCTCCGGTTGAAGCGCCAAAACACTTCACGTCAGTTATTACAGCTTTTGCTGAGAGATCACAAACCACAGGCGGTTCGCAACACTCAGGAACATAATGTATATAATACCACCATGAGGTCCCTTCGCCCTGATGATCTCCTGCCCATGCTGTATCATCCCTTGAGGTTCCATTAACCGAAACCACCACATCTCCGTGAACAAGAATATAGAATGCAGCATCACATTTTAGTCCAAGTTCAGCAAGAGAAAAGCCAATATAGACCGTTTTCTTATCCGCAGGGACGGTGAATTTAAAAGGGAATGACCCTGCTGAAGGTCTTGATGTAAAAGGCATTGTTGCCCCAATCCATATTTTAAGGTTTTCAGCGCTATTCTGAAATCC
>JABUEV010000014.1 GCA_013314865.1 Bacteroidales bacterium
GTGTGACTGTTATAGTTGCCGATAGTACAGTGTTGCCTGTGTTGGTAGCTGTAAATGAAGGTATATTACCAGTGCCACTTGCAGCTAATCCAATTGATGTATTATTATTTGTCCAGGTATATGAGGTAGCGGTTCCTGTAAAGCTGACAACTGATGTTAATGCACCATTACATACAACCTGGTCGTTCGGGTCAATAACAGTAGGAGTTGGATTTACAGTAATGTTAAAAGTTTGAGGTGTACCAATACAATTAGTTCCACCTAATGAATAGACTGGAGTAACTGTAATATTGGCAATTTGCGGTGTGGTTCCAGTATTTATAGCAGTGAATGGAGATATATTTCCAGTACCTGTAGCTGCCAGTCCAATTGATGTGTTATCATTTGTCCATGTAAATGAAGTGCTGATTCCTGTGAAATTAATAGCCGTAGTTGTCGTACCATTACATACTACCTGGTCGCTCGGATCATCAACGGATGGAGAGGGATTGACTGATATTGTAAACGTCTGAGGCGTGCCTGAACAATTAATTCCGGCATTACTGTAAACAGGTGTGACTGTTATAGTTGCCGATAGTACAGTGTTGCCTGTGTTGGTAGCTGTAAATGAAGGTATATTACCAGTGCCACTTGCAGCTAATCCAATTGATGTATTATTATTTGTCCAGGTATATGAGGTTGCGGTTCCTGTAAAGCTGACAACTGATGTTAATGCACCATTACATACAACCTGGTCGTTCGGGTCAATAACAGTAGGAGTTGGATTTACAGTAATGTTAAAAGTTTGAGGTGTACCAGTACAATTAGTTCCTCCAAGTGAATTCACTGGAGTGACAGTAATAGTCGCAGTTATCGGTGAGTTACCTGAGTTAGTAGCTGTAAAGGAAGGTATATTTCCATTTCCGGAAGCCGCCAGTCCAATTGATGTATTATTATTTGTCCAGGAGTATGAGGTGCCGGTTCCTGTAAAGTTGACAGCTGATGTAGCTGAACCATTACATACTACCTGATCAACAGGATCATTTACCGTAGGAATTGGCAGTATGGTAATTAACATATCATCGGATGTATATGGGCATCCAACTTCACTAATGTTTGACTGAAGGCGTACTGTTAATGTGCCGGTAGTATTTCCTCCGTTTGGGAAATAGTATATAGGGTTTAGAATTCGGTCACTCGAGAAAGATCCGCCTGACAAGGCAATCCAGTCCCACTCATTGTGCTGGTTTGGTCTTAGAGCACCACCAACTTCTCCATTTAGTTGTACCGAAGCTGTTCCATAGCAAACAACCCGATCAGGCCCCGCATATACAGTGGCTGTAGTTGCAACTGAAACAGTAAGTGCACTTGGCTGACTGCTTCCACATGGATTATCAGCAGTTACAGTCACATTGCCACCTTGTGCATTTATGGGAACATCAACTGTAATTGAATTAGTCCCTAGCCCGCTTGTTATATTCCACCCAGATGGTACCGTCCAGGTGTATCCTGAAACTCCAGGTACAGGATCAATTGAATAAGTGGTGGTTCTTGCAGGGCAAATTGCAGTAAGACCATTAATAGGTCCCGGGGCTGATAGAACAGTAGTTATGACATTAATTGTCAGAGAACTAATATTACTATCTCCGCATGAATTACTTGCATAAACGGTTATATTACCAGATGTTGCTCCGGCTGTTGTGGAAACCGTAATACTATTTGTACCTTGCCCCGAAGTAATTGTCCATCCGTCAGGTACACTCCAGGTATATGATGTAGCATACTGGACTGAAGCAACACTGTAAGTCAGTCCTGTTCTGTTAATACACTGCTCAGTTGCACCTGATATTGTCCCGGGGGTCGCTGGAGGACCAGGACTGACCACTACTGGCAATGTCCTTGAAGGGCTGTCACCGCAGGAATTTGATGCAACAACTGAAATGTTACCATTCTGTCCGTAATTGCCAGCTGTAACAGTAATTGATGTTGTCCCCTGTCCGCTGGTTATTGTCCATCCTGCAGGGACACTCCATGCGTAAGATGTTGCAGCTGCAACACTTTCAATGCTGTAAGTCAGCCCTGTCGTTCCCGGACAAACTGGTGTCGGGCCGGTTATGACTCCTGGTTGTACCGGTGCTGCTGGAAGTACCACCACATCTGCACTTATGCATTCTGTAGTGTTACACTGCCCTTCGGCCCTGACGTAATAGGTAGTGGTTGTACCTGCAGGAGGATTAACTGTTATGGGTACCCCTGATCCTGCAGAGGTTCCTCCGCATGAACCGGTATACCATTGCCACTGGGCACCTGTACCCAGTGAGCCGCCATTTACTGTAAGTGTCTTGGATGTTCCGAAACATGTATTGTTGTTTGTTACTGTTATGCCTGATGGAATTTCCGACAAAGTGCCAACAGTAACAGCATAATCTCTTGCAGTGCTTATACCGCATGAATTAACTGCTCTTACTGTAATATTTCCGTTCTGTCCGGTTCCTCCTGAAGTAACTGTTATGGTATTAGTCCCCTGACCTGAAGTTATGTTCCACCCTGCAGGAACAGTCCATTGATATTCAGTCGCATAAGTTATATTTTCAATACTATATGTTAAACCTGTAACATTAGGACATACTGTACTTAATCCATTTATTGGTCCGGGTGCGGCTGGTGTACCCGGATTAACAGTAACAGCAAGTGTCCGGGCTGTACTTGTGCCGCAATAATTGGAAGCAGTCACCGAGATATTTCCATTCTGGCCATAATTGCCGGCAGTGACTGTTATGGTTGTAGTTCCCTGACCACTTACTATGCTCCAGCCTGTAGGTACTGTCCATGCATAAGATGTCGCATTTGTTACATCCGAAATACTGTAAATATGGCCTGTTGTGCCCGGACAAACTGCTGTTTCACCGGAAATTAAACCCGGCATTTCAGGAATGCCAGGCCTTACAGTCATCTCAATAGTACTACTTCTGGCAGTAAGAGGAACAGGACAAGTTGTATTCGATGTTGTTTCAACATAGATTCTGTCTCTATCATTCAGAGTTGCTGAAGAATAAATCGCAGTATTGGCAACAGGGATATCATTCAAATACCATGTATAGGCAGGTGACGTTCCTCCGTTAATTGGGAATGCAGTAAATGTCACCTGGTTCCCCGGGCAAATATTGTTAGCTGAAGCCGTAATAGTGACTGAGTGCTGTCTAACCTCATTCACCGTCATAGTTATAGTGTTGCTTGTGCCTGTGCCGGGACAGGTTATTGTAGCAGGATCACCTGTAACTCTTAAGGTAATTGTGTTCCCATTTGCCAATGCTGAACTTGTGTAGGTTGACTCTGTCCCCACAGGATTTCCGTTCAAAAGCCACTGATATGTCGGATTCGTGCCGCCATAGTTTACGTTGGCAGTAAATGTCACTTCAGTGCCGGCACATATATTGTTTGGAGGACTTGCAGAAATCGTTACTGTCGGAGTGGTTACTGGATTGACAGTAACTGTTACTGGATAACCGATGCTGACGCACCCTGTTGTACTGTTTCTTACAGTAAGAGTAGCATTATATGTACCTGGTACTACCGCAGGAGGCACTGTAAATAATATCGGACTTGTGGTAAGCTGAGAATTTGATACATCAATAAAACCTGCTGAATTAGCAATAGCATTATAGTCAATACTGTATTGATCAGGAGACCCTGTAGTTGAAGTGTATGGGAGTTCTGCAGAAGTTATACCACGGCATACAACAGGATTTTGCCCTAAGTTTATTGCTGGCAATTCATTGACAGTTATGGTTACTGGCAAGCTTTCAATAGAACCGCAATTATAAGACCCGACATCAGTAGCAATAATTCTGTAATGGGTTGTAGCAGTCAGAACTGGTGGGGAATATGTCAAACTTGTGGCTGCTGGAATGTCAGTCCAGTTTATTCCATCCTGACTGCTTTGCCACTGATATGTAAAGCTGGTATTAGAGCCTCCACTTGCGGGAGTTGCAATAAGTGTGTTTGGTAAACTATTATAACAAATTGACTGACTTGAAGAAATTACTGGTGATGACAAAGGATTCAGTACTGTAAGCATCCTCTGCCTGGTTGTACTTGTCCTGATACAAGTGTCACGAGGCTGATTTAGTGTGGCAAATGACACAGACACTCTGTATTCTCCACTTTGAGATGGAGTGGCATTTGAAATTACAAGCTGATTTGATGTGGTACCTGAATAATTTGCATTATCAGAAATAGGATTCCAACCGGTTCCATTGTTAAAAGCCCATTGATATCCAACAACTGAACCCTGAGTGAAAACAGTATAGGTGATACTTTCTCCGGAACAAATGGTTAAGTATCTGTCTGTAGGGGTGAGATCAGTTATAGTGTTGATGTGTAATACAGCCGATTCAGATGTTACTGATCCACAATCATCAGTCACAATAACTCTGTACTCGGTACCGTCAATATTTTGACCATTGACTCCAATATCATGAATAGTAAGTACTGAAGTATTAGCGCCTGGTATATCGGAAAAGTTTCCAGAAGGTGGCCTTGATTGCCATTGATAAGCAACTGTTCCAACTGATCCGGTTATATTAACAGAGAACTCGACGGTATTACCATAGCAATCTGTTTGATCCAATGGCTGACTTGTAATTGTAAGTGGATTAGCTGGTTGAGTGATAGTTACTGGTAGTGGAGTGCAAGGATTGTTGTTATTGTCTAAAGCGTTAATTGTGTATGATCCTGCTGTCAGCCCGGAAAAAGTTCCGATTGGTGACTGTGTGCCTGCATTTGGTGTTATTGTGTATACATAAGGAGCTAATCCTCCTGAGGCTGAAACTACTATTTGTCCATCATTGCCGTTGTGGCATGTTACATTTCGGGAAGACACTAGTGTAATTGTACACTGTCCCCACGCACTCAGAGCGGTCATCCAGAGTCCGATAGCTATTGACAGAAATCTGACGAAAATGGCTGATTTTATGGTTTTATTTCGGATTTTGGCGAACGCAGAGAGCCAATCCCGCGTAAGCGGGAGCGGATTTTGGCGAACGCAGAGAGCCAATCCCGCGAAGCGGGAGCGGATTTCGGATTTGAGGAGTCTGATTTCTGAATCCTGAGCTCTCTTTCTTCGCCAGGACTCTGGAGGACAAATTAGCCCTGAGCCCTGTGCCCTGAGCCCTGTGCCATCTTTGACATGCCTTCCGGCAAAGCTGTTTCCCCCATCCGGACGGAAGAGCCTTATGATCTTTGCGGCAATATGGTCAGCAACTTCTCTCAAATATCTCTTTTACTCAGGTTAAGGGGTGAAGATTCCCGGAACGACTTTAAACCTAATCTTAAAGCCGTGACAGGCAATCAACCCCTTTTTATTAATAGTTTATGCTGTGTTGTTGGTTGTTATATGGCTGTATGTCAATTTATTAAATAACATCCGGAGCGGAACTAAAAAATCTGGTTTTCAGGATTTAAAGATATACTATAATATATATGTACAAATTCTTTTTTGACCAACTGTAACTTTTTTTACATATACAAGTCTTTTGCATCAACAAGCCCTCATATTCTGCTTTGATCCGCAATGATTTCGGGGACCGTTACAACAGATCAGAATATACGTCTTAAACGCCGGTAGTTATAACGTATTGATACGAACTATCACTAAATCAATACCATAACAGCCAGAACGCTTTATTTTATTTTTATACTTTACAAGAACTTAACACTTAACCTTTCCGGTTTCATGCAGCGAAAACATCAAATCAAATTTAACAGGTTTTATGAAAAAGACTATAGGAACATTAAAATTTTTTAATCACATATGATTAAAAACTAATGAAAAAAATCAATTCTAATTTTTAGAAATGTTATCTAAAATTTAGCAGACATAGTTAAATTAATGACAATATTTCAAATAAATATTTATAAAAATGAATATTCTTATATAATTGAATAACTGTTTAATAAAATTGAAATAAGATCACCTTATTAGTTAAATCATACCTGTTTTATTGTTAATACTTTAACAATGAAATGAAGAAATTGAGGTATGTTCATTTGCAATTTGCGGTGCAGATATTGTTATTGAGTTAAGGCAATTGTTAATTTGATTGACCTTTTTGCCCCAATTTTTTGAGAGGTTTTTAAGCTAATTCTGTTAAAAGATTTAATAGGCAATCAGTTTCTGCTGCCTTGCATTGAAATAGTCGTTCGGCCCTGCTTCCGCTTCACGGAACTGACTCACTGCGTTCGTCAGAGTCTTTCAGTCGTGTCGAAGCAAAGCGAAGATCCTCTGACGAAACTTCGTTTGTCAGGGCAAGCCACTGACGAAACTTCGTTTGTCAGGGCAGGCCTGACCGTTAGCGTCGGGACAGTCTGGAATCCTGTAACTGTTTCTCTGAAATTTTGAAACCCTGAAACACTGAAACCCTGAAACTCTGAAACACTGAAACACTCTGCGTCACTGACGCTCACTGATGCTCCTCCGTCGGTCAGTGGCTTCGACCTTCGTTGGTCAGTACCAATAGCCCGCCGCCTTCTGCCTACCGCCTTCTGCCTTCTGCCTTCTGCCTTCCGCCTAATCCCCTACATCAATATCCCCGCCAGAGATGCCGAAATATACGAAGCCATTGTGCCGCAGATCATCGCTTTGAAACCCAGTCTGGCCAGATCGGCCTTGCGGGTCGGAGCCATCGCCCCGATGCCTCCGATCTGAATGGCTATTGAGCTGAAATTTGCAAATCCGCACAACGCAAAACTGGCTATTACTATCGATTTGGCACTCAGCATGCCCTGCTTTATCATCGGAGCCAGGTCGGTGTATGCCACGAATTCATTTATCACCATCTTGGTGCCCATCAGCGATCCCACTTCAAATGATTCTGAAACCGGTACCCCCATCACAATTGCAAACAAAGAAAAGAAAACCCCGAAGACATCCTTAAGCCTGAGGTTTTCAACATCAAGACCTATCCCCTCAAGTGAAATGCCTATCAGTCCGAGCAGTTGACCAAAATAGCCCAGGAGGGCGTCGACAAGAGCCACAAGGGCTATCACACCTATAAGCATGGCAATCACATTTATCGAAATCCTCATCCCGTCGGATGCTCCGTGTGATATTGCATCCATAATGTTGGCATGTTCCTTTTTCACTTCCAGCTTCACCGTGCCTTTTGTCTCCGATTCTTCAGTCTCGGGATACACAATCTTTGATATTACCAGGGCACCGGGGGCAGCCATAAGACTTGCTGCAAGGAGATAGGGCGCCGGCACTCCCATCGAAATATATACTGCCATCACCCCGCCGGCAATGCATGCCATGCTTCCCGTCATTGAAGCCAGAAGCTCCGAGCGGGTCATGCCTGCAAGATAAGGGCGTATCATTATCTGAGCCTCCACCTGTCCAACAAAAGCACTGGCAACATTCGACAATGCTTCACTGCCGCTCACTCTCATGGCCCAGTGGACAAAACGTGCCATTAGTGCCACCACCCTCTGCATCAATCCTACATGATAAGCCATTGCGACCAGCACACAGACAAATATTATTGTGGGAAGAAGAATGAAAAGAAACACACCTCCACTTACTATTGAAGGGGGAAGTATTTCTGATATTTTAGTCAGATCACCAAATACAAACCGGCCGCCTTCCTGCGAAAAATCAAGCAGTTTGTTAATAGCCTGGCCAAGCCAGTAAAAAATCTTTTGCCCCAGCGGCACCTTCAAAATAAAAATTGCGAGGGCAAGCTGAAGGCCAAGCCCTGTAAACACCACCCTGTAGTTTATTGCTTTCCTGTTGTTCGACCAGAGGTATGCAAGAAGAAGAATTATTACTATTCCGATTATTCCCGTAAATCGTGCCATGTAATTCAGAGTTAGGTTCAAGCCGGTCTCAAACCTACATTTTTTTTCAATTCAAAAGAATGATTTGATGAAAAAAGGTTAGGAAGAGTCAAAGGCTTCCGCGCAACTCCGTGGTTAAATAGCTCTGTGCAACTCCGTGGTTAAGAAAGATTTATTATCCTTAGTTGCTTTATATATAAACAGTTATTTGTCCTTTTGTCGGGATTGCCCTGTAAATTACTTTTGCATCAGTACGCGGCAGTTTGATTTTAATGAACGGATGATATTCCGGCACTTTAAGCTGAGCCGCACTCTTAAGAGCTTCCCATGAGTTTCCAAGCCTGTATTTCAGGTCAAACCAGGCCAGCTCTTTACCATATCCTTTTTTTGCCTTTTCTGACTGTGTCACATATATCCTGATTCCTTTGTCAGTTTCAAGTATGTAGCTGACAGCTTCATAGGCAGATGTGTCGGGCATTATATCAGGTTTATACTCTGAAGTATCTTTTGGAGCCATTTTGACCATCAGCGGCTCTTTCTTAATTGTCGCCCTGTCACCGGTGATATTCAGAGGGGAGGAGAGGAGGGAAGTAATAATAAAATCATTTCCCTGATGAAGCATTTTGCTCATTCTTATACCTTCAATATCTGTTGTCTTTACCACAACGCCGGCTATTTCGAGCTGAGCCAGACTGTCGGCAAGATTAAGCGTAAGACTGATTGAGTCAGTCCCGGCCATAAGGATGCGCGACTGCAAAAAGGCTTTCTCCCTTAATAATCCAATGTACAGCGAATCGTTTATAAATCTTTCATCAATTTGAGAAGTTGTGGTCAGGCCGCTTCTTATTTCATTTTCAAGTTCCTTGAACTTTTTCCCCGGAGCCATGATTGACATTATGGCGTAGTAAATCAGGAAAGCGGTAACGATCAAAACAGTCACAACTAAACCACGGCTCATCTTAAAGGTTTTATTTACTTTATCATTATCCATTTTAAATCACAATGCAATTAAAAGATATAGACTTTCGAACCGATGCTGAGGGTGTTATATACAGCCTCCAGATCCTCGTCATTCAGCCTTACGCACCCGTGAGTGACAGGCATGCCGAGGAAACGTTTATAGATGGTGCCGTGTATCAGGTATCCGTCTCCGATGCTGAGGGCATAGTCACCGAGTACTCCGTATTCGTATCTTGACGGGTGGTCGGCAGGGGGAATGGGCAGTCCTTCCTCAACAAAAGCCCAGTCAGGTTTACGCCAGACAGGCGATGAAATCTTTCCCTGTATACGATACTTCCCTTTGGGTGTTTTGAATATCCATTTTCTCTCCCCTTCGGTTTTAAGCATTGTATAGCTTCCCGAACTGCAGAATCCTTCCCTGACCAGCTTCCTGTTCCTGTAGAGGTAAAACCTGTTGTCGGTAGTGTTTATGACAATGTATGACTGTCCGGATGTATATGAATCGTATTTTTTTGCAAGTCTCTGATTTTCTCTTGTCAGTGCGGTTATAGTTTTTTTGTATTCAGGATTCTCTTTAAGCTCCTTACTGGAAGTTATTTGAGTTTTTCCCGGTGAAGGAATTTCCTGAAGCGCCGGAACCGCATAGAATACAAACATGAATATTGCAAAGAGGCTTAAAATTGTAACAAATGTTACAAAAGTAATTTTAAGGCTTTTAAGCAGTTTTGCGTTGGAAGAAAGTTTGGCGGCAATGTCCTTGAAAAATGTAAGGACTTTTGACCAGAGCAAAGCCGCATTCGTCCTCACCACGGCAGGAATCCCATTAGTTTTATTGTATGTATTGTTCTCTTCCATGTAGTATTAATTGGTTTCGCGTTTCGGGTTTCGCGTTTATCGTTTCGGGTTTTGCGTTTCGCGTTTATCGTTTCTAGTTTATAGTTTAAAGTTGAAAAGTTGAAAGGTTGAAAAGTTTTATTTTATTCCTTTGTGATTCTGCTCTGCTGGTCTGCTGGTCTCCTGTTCTGCTGGTCATATATTTTAAGAAGATTTGCTGGTTAAACAGGTTTTTCAAGTTATAAATCATTGAACATTTGAATCTTTAAATCTTCAACCTTTCAACCCTTCAACCTTTCAACCCTTCAACTCCTCAACCATAAACCGCCTAAATCTTTGAATCATTGAATCTCATTCTCTCTTTAGCCTTTTTCCTGCGCCCTCCTCCTTCGCCAAGGCTTCTGAGGACAAGTGTGCCCTTTGCTCTGTGCCACTTACGCTCACTGACGCTCCTCCGTCGGTCAGTGTCGTCGACCTTCGTCGGTCAGTGCCTTCGGCCTGTGCCATCACTTAACAGCTTCCTCCAGACTGACCATCGACCCGACAATAGTAACAGGGGTGCCGACCTGCACAAGCTTATATAGAGCATCCATGTCGGAATTTGTCAGTGCAACACAGCCTTCTGTCCAGTCTGCCCCTCTGCCGCCTCCTCCGTGTATCTCGATAAGGCTTCCAGGTTTGGCCGATGACGGAAGAAGTCCTTTTTCCTTGCTTTTCCTGAATTCCTCCAGGTCAGCTTCGTTGGGGTAGTTGATCAACAAGGCTTTATGGTATTTTGTTCTTGATCCCTCCAGCTTTTTTGTGATTTTGTATAATCCCTCAGGTGTGGCATCATCTCCCTTTTCACGTTTATGTCCCACCCAGTTCCTGCCAAGCTCCACACTGAATTCCTGTTTTCTTACGCCGTTTTTATAGACTATGCATTTTCGTGCAAATTTATCAACAATAATGGCATAAGCTAAGTTTTGCCTTGATTCTCTTATAGTTTTATCAGTCCATTTTTTCCATACCGGGAATGCTTCAAAATAGCTTTTAAGGTCTGAGTCTGCTGTTTCGTAGGATGATTTAAGAAGATTTTCGGATTCTTCGGTCTTCCTGCCTGCCTGAATGAAGTCTCCCTTCCTGAAGTCGATTTCAGCTTCCCTGAGAAGAAGTCTTCCCTTTGAAATATTATGACGGACTTTTTCAGAAAGAGGGTATGAGGAAAAGTTTTTATCAAGAGCTGATACAATCTTGTTGAGAGTATCAATCTGAAGTCTGAGGTTAAGTTGAAGATTGGAGGAAGTTATTTTTGACTTCCTCATTGCCTCTTCTGCTTTTTCGGCTGATAATTCAGCACATCTTGAGACATCGTAAAAATTCCGGAAATAAATAAACTTTTTATTTTCCTTCTGCCAATAAAACATTGCAGAGTCGTACATGGTCTTTGCCTCGGAGAACAATCCCCGGGAATAGGCACGGGCATTAATTTTTTCGGCTTCCGAAAGAAGTTCTCTTGCATATTTGATTTCGCCTGCCGGCGGTTCGGGCACAAGAATAATCAGTAAAACGGTCAGCACCGCTATGCATAAGAGCACAACAAAAGCAGCAAATATCCTTTTCCAGCTTCTTTTCAACTTCATAAAAAATCTTACTAAAAAGGCTGTTTCGCCCAACCTTTGTGTTTTACCGGGTCCTTTTCAGGCATGATCCGGAATAACAGAAAGGTTTTTTGAAACAGCCTCTAAAATAAGACAAACTTCCCTAACTTCTACCTTCTTACTTTTGCAATTGCGTCTTTCAGTTCAGTGTTGATGTTTTTTGCACTTTCCATGGCAGCATTAACCTTGTTATATGCATCCATGAAGGAACCTTTGTCGAAAAGACCCTGAGCTTCTGTGATTGTGCTTTCAATAGTGGTCATTTCAGCATTGATCTGCTCAAGAACAGCCCTTCCTTCTTTTCCTTTAGGAGCCTTGGTGATGAGAGTTTTGTTCTCTTCAACAACAGCCTTGATGTCGGTCATTAAGGTGGTAACCTGAGCCTTTACTTCTTCCTTCTTTGTTGCAGCATTGGCTGCTACCTGGTTGGCAAGTGTAAGAGCTGCCTGCAGTTTTTCCTTTGCAGGACCAAATTTCTTAAACAGCTTTGATTTCTGTGCTTCAATGTCAGCCATAACGGCGTTCACTGAATCCTGGACTGCTGCGAGTTCATTCGGTACATAGACAGCAGCTTCAGCTGTTTTTGCAGCTTCAATAGCAGCATTTACAGCATCGATCTCAGCCTGCGGAACTTTACCGCAACTTGAAAGAAATGCAACCATTGCAAGGGTTGCGAGTCCCATTAAGACTTTTGTTCTCATTTTTCTGATTTTTAAATTGTTTGACACCGGTTATTAATTATTAGTTATGATTTATTCATTACTAAAATCCGGCGCGAATATAAACCTTTTTTATAAGATAACAATTAATTTCTAATAAAAAATTAATAAAATTTTAATATTTCATTAACTATGCTTCACTGAAGAAAGGTTAAGCATTTTTATTATCCTGACAAATAAAAACATAGGCAGAGGCAGGGGAGTTGAATAGTTTAACTGCCTCAATTTTTAGAGGAAGAATGAAGAATAACCGATGATTTTTAAATATTAAGAACCATAGCTGAATCCAAGCTTCTTAAGGCCATCCTTTATTTCAGGGCATGACATAAAGAGCTTCCACAGAAGTCCTGTCCTGTAATTTTCAAGCATTGCAACAACCGGCCCCTGGTCAATTGCCAGGTACCACTGCGGATACCATTTGTAATGTTCGCTGAAGGCATCATAAAATCCATATTTGCCCCATATTTTATCTCCGAGTTTGTAATAAAAATGTTTAAGTGCATTCATCGACTGGGCCGGTGTGTAAGGCATGGATGAGAGAGCGGCAGTAGGGGATATCACTCCAAGGTCATTTACTTCGCCCGGAGCGTGTGCCCCGTAAAAATTCACAGAATAACTGGCTGTCAGTCCCCAGCAATTTTCGCTGTATCCCTTGTAGTTTTTAGGGTTTTCGGAGCACCATTTCCAGTTAATAAGTGTATGATTTACATTTTCCTGCCAGTAATCTGCATATTTATCCCTGAGATTCCTGGGGTCAAGTCCAAGGTACGAGTAATGAGACCAGAAAAGCGGACCGCCGTACTCTTCAGCACCGTTGTGTTTCAGTCGCAGAGTGTATCCATATTTCCCGGAAATAGTGTTTATTCCGCCTGACCGTGCCCATCCTTCATGGTAAGCTTCCGGCTGAACAGGATATGTAGGTGATGAGGCTGCCAGGACATAGAGAATCAGACACTCATTATAACCCTGAACAGGGAAATTCATTTCCCATCCGTAATCAGGTGACCAGTGCCAGTAAATAACATTTTCTCCTCCTTTTGTGAACCAGTTCCATTCCACCTCTTTCCAAAGGGTGTCTATTTTGTCTGCCAATGCCTTTTCTTCAGGAGTGCCATCTTTGAAATATTGTCTTGCACAGAGTAATCCCTGCATCAGGTAAGCTGTTTCAACAATATCTGCGCCATTGTCTTTTTGCGAGAATGGTTTTACCTTGCCAGTTTCACCGTACATCCAGTGCGGCCATGCTCCGTGAAACCGGTCTGCTTTTTTAAGACTGCCGACTATCTTCTGCAGGAGGCGGAAGCCTTCCTCCCTGGTGATAAATTTCCTCTCAATAGCTGTTAAGATAGCCATAACACCAAACCCGGTTCCGCCTGATGTGACCACATTCATGTCATTGTCGGGATATACTCCGTCGACATGATATCTTTCCCTTGCCATACCTGATACCGGCTCAGCTCCGTCAAAAAAATACTGGAAGGTCCTGTACTGCACAAGATTTAAAAGTGAATCGTCGGACAGCTCCCTGAAATCTGTGTTTTTGTTGCCGGAATTTTCTGCCTGGCTTCTGCAGGAATCCATAGTGAAGGTTATTGAAATCATGAATAGAGGTATAATTATTTTCCTCAGGCTGATGAATTCAGATGTGAAAAGTTTTGTCTGCATTAGATTCAGGTGAATTAAAGTGTTT
>JABUEV010000015.1 GCA_013314865.1 Bacteroidales bacterium
CACGGCAAGATGGTGGAACGTGCCGGACCTGGAGGTGAAGGAGATGTAATTGATCATTTCTCAGGCAAAGCTGTTTCAGGGTATCTGAATCATTTCAGTAAAGCTTTTGAAAACTACAAAACCGATTACCTCAGAGGCTTCTTTAACGACTCCTATGAGGTTGATGATGCATCAGGGCAGGCGGACTGGACCGACGACCTCTTTTATGAGTTTTATGTCAGGCGGGGTTATGACCTCAGGAATCATCTGCCGGCTCTTTTCCAGAAAGATGAACCGGACAAAAACAAAAGGGTGCTTTCTGATTACAGACAAACGATCTCCGATCTTCTGCTTGAAAGATTTACTGCCACATGGACTTCCTGGGCTCACAGGCAGGGCAAAACTACCCGCAATCAGGCCCACGGTTCTCCGGGAAATATTCTTGACCTTTACGCTGCAAGCGATATACCCGAGACTGAGGGCAGTGAGATAACCCGGTTCAGGTTTGCCTCATCAGCAGCTAACGTTACAGGGAAACCACTGGTATCATGCGAGGCTGCCACCTGGCTGAATGAACATTTCCTGTCATCCCTCTCAGATGTAAAAAAAGTTCTCGACCTTTTCTTCCTTTCAGGCATAAACCATGTTCTCTATCACGGAACCTGTTTCTCACCGGAGAATGAACCATGGCCCGGATTCCTTTTTTATGCCGCGACAGAATTCACTCCTTCAAATCCTCTGTGGAACGATTTTTCTCAATTGAACAATTACGTGGCAAGAGTCCAGTCATTTCTCCAGAAAGGCTGGCCTGACAATGAAATTATTATTTATTATCCTGTATTTGACAGGTTTGCCGAATACGGCCGGGGAATGCTTGAGCATTTTGATGCCCTCAGCCCTGCATTTAACGATACCCGCTTCAAAGATGCAACGGAAATGATGATTAGAAAAGGATATGCTTTTGATTATATTTCCGACCTGCAGTTATCAAATACTGAAGCTTATAACGGGTTGCTCGAAACGGAAGGAAACTCATACAGGACACTTATTGTACCGCAATGTAAATATATCCCGCTCGAAACCTTCTGGCAAATCCTTAACCTGGCAAAAGAAGGTGCATATATTATTTTTTACGGAGAAATGCCTGAAAATGTTTCAGGTTTTGCCAATCTTGATGAAAGAAATGAAGTATTTTCCAGGCTCAGGGAGAGCATTAAATTCACAAACTCTGGCAATATAATGCGTGCAACCTTTGGTGAGGGGACAATCCTTCTCGGGAATGATCTTGACGCATTGCTCTCATATGCCCGAATACGGCGGGAAGCAATGACAGACTATGGCATAATGTTTACAAGAAGGGGAAACGATTCGGGCACCACTTATTTCGTCTCAAACCAGGGTGAAAAACAATATGACGGATGGCTTCCCCTAAGTGTAAATGCCTCCACTACAGCCTTTTTCAATCCCTGCAACGGTCAGTTTGGAACTGCAAAAACCAGGTCTGATAAAACAGGTAAAACTGAAGTATATCTGCGCCTGGCACCTGGAGAAACAATGATAATTGACGCTTATAACAGGAACATTGCAGGTAAGCCTTATCTTTTTTATGACAAGCTCAGCCCGGGCATTGAAATAAAAGGGAGCTGGAAGATTGAGTTTACCAGCGGAGGGCCTGTTCTTCCATCTCCGGCTCAAACCGACAGACTTGTCTCATGGACTCTTCTTGGAGGTGAGGATGTAAAGAATTTTTCAGGCACTGCAGTTTACAGCATAAGGTTTGAAAGGCCGTCAGGCAAAGCTGACGGTTGGTTGCTGAATCTGGGCAGGGTGTGTGAAAGCGCACGTGTATCGCTTAACGGTGAAGAAATCGCTGTGCTGATAGGTCCGGATTTCACTCTGATGATTGACAGGAAAAAACTGAAGGCAGAAAATCTTCTTGAAATAAAAGTCTCAAATCTGATGGCAAACCGGATTGCGTGGATGGACAGGAACAATATCGAATGGAAGAAGTTTTACAATGTCAACATGGCAGCAAGGATGAAACAGAACAGCAGGAACGGTGTTTTCGATGCTTCATCCTGGGAGCCGAGGGAATCGGGTCTGCTTGGGCCGGTGACTCTGACTCCTGTGAAAATAATGAAGTAGTTGGAGGGACTGAGGGACTGAGAGACGAAGGGACGAAGAGACGAAGGGACTGAGAGACGAAGGGACGAAGAGACGAAGGGACTGAGAGACGAAGGGACTGAGAGACTGAGGGACGTAAGGACTGAGGGATGGTTTTTATGATTTTGAATAAATAAGAATGAATTCAATTTACCAATAAAGAAATTAAGATGAAGAAACAGAAATTAAACCGGCGTATTTTTCTGAAAGATACACTTCTTGCTTCTGCAGGGTTAGTATTGGCGCAGAAAGGCATCTCAGCTCCCCAAAAAGCAAAAAACAGACTGCCTCGCTGGAAAGGATTTAACCTGCTGGATTTCTTTTCAGCTGTTCCTCCGCGAAATTCTTCATCCAGCAAAACCACTGAAGATGACCTTAAATGGATGTCAGACTGGGGATTCGACTTTGTAAGGATACCGATGGCCTACCCAAGGTATCTGTCTTTTGACCGGTCGCGTGACATCATGAAAGATGAGGTGTGCAACTTTGATGAAAAAGTTCTGGAAGAGGTTGACAATCTGATTTTCATGGCCAACAAACATGGTCTTCATGTCAGTCTTAACCTGCACCGGGGACCGGGTTATTGTATAAATGCAGGATTTCATGAACCATTCAATTTATGGAAAGACGATGAAGCACAGGAAGCTTTTTACACTCACTGGAACATGTGGGCTAAAAGATACAGGAATATCCCGTCTGACAAGCTTAGCTTTGACCTGCTTAACGAACCTGCATATATTGAAGATATGAATGATCAATACTCAAGAAAGAGTGCTGTTCCGGGGGACATATACCGCAAGGTCGCTAAGGGTGCCGCAGAAGCTATCAGGAAGGAGTATCCCGGACGGCTGATTATAGCTGACGGTAACAATGTGGGCAATGAAGTGATACCTGAGATATTTGACCTCGATATTGCTCAAAGCTGCAGAGGCTATTATCCTCATTATGTATCGCATTACCAGGCCTCATGGGTCTGGAAGGATCCTTCGCAGGCCCCGGTTCCTGTATGGCCAGGAACCATTGACGGCAAATATTTCAGCAGAAAGAATCTTGAAGAGCTTTACAGGCCATGGATAGAAATTATTGACAAAGGAGTCGGTGTTCACTGCGGTGAATGCGGCTGTTACAACAAGACCCCACACAATGTGTTCCTTGCATGGTTTGAAGATATAATCTCAATACTTACCCGGAATGGAATTGGATATGCACTCTGGAACTTCAGAGGCGATTTCGGCATACTGGATTCGCGGCGTGAAGATGTGGATTACACCGACTGGTACGGCCATAAACTCGACAGCAAACTTCTTGAAATGCTCAAAAAATACAATAGCTGAACAGAGTATGGTCAACCCTAAAATATAAACATTAAACCCTAAACCTTAAACACGAAACCCGAAACCCGTAACCCTAATCATCCAGTGCCTGGTATACCATGGCCTTGAATTTCCGTTCAATCTCATTATGGCTCAGAGGCACCTGCTGCATAAAAAGAAGGCATACAAGTCTTTCCTTCGGATCTGCCCAGTAGGTTGTACCAAAATAGCCTCCCCATGAAAAGGAACCTTCAGTAATTCCCAGTTCAGCCTGGCCTTCCCGGGTCGTAATCTGAAATCCAAGCCCGAACTTGTCGCGGCCAAGATTAAGATCCCCTATCTGGTTGGAAGTTATGAGTTCTACTGTTCTCCTTGAAAGGATTCTCTTTCCGTTATACTCGCCGTTGTTAAGAAGCATCTGCAGGAATGCGGCATAATCCTTTGCTGTGGAACTCAGGCCGGCGCCGCCTGAAAAATAAATGCCTTTCGTCAGAGGATAATTCACCAGATCCTGCGGCATGGTAACAGCCTTCCTTTCAGCATTCTCAGTATTCACATCAACAAGTCTGTCATGTTTGTCCTCCGGCAGGTAAAACCATGTATCATTCATACCAAGAGGATCAAGCACTCTTTTCCTGAGAAACTGGTCAAGCGGCTCTCCCGAGATTACTTCTATCAGATACCCAATAACATCCACATTAAGTCCGTATGTAAACCTTTCACCCGGATGGTGGGCAAGAGGCAGTTTTGCCAGAATCTTTATGTCATCTCCTATTCTGATCTTGTCTCCTCCGAAGCCCCCTGTAATTCCGGCTTTGGCATACAATGCTCTCATGACAGGAGAACCTATGCCGGCATAGTCAATACCAGAAGTATGTGTGAAAAGGTCCCTGATTGTTATCTCACGGCGCGCGGGAATAGTTGTATAAGATGAGTCCTTTTCATTAAACTTGTCAAGGACCTGCGGATTTGCAAATTCCGGTATGTATTTCGAAACAGGGTCGTCAAGCAGGAATTTGCCTTCCTCAAAGAGAGTCATGGCGGCAATACTTACTATTGCCTTTGTCTGTGATGCAATTCTGAATATATTATCGGTTTTCATCGGCAATTGGCTCTCAATATCACTGACACCGAAAGCCCTGTTATAGATTATCCTGCCATCACGGGCAATAAATCCTACCGCACCTGCTACCCATCCGCTGTCGATGGTTTCCTGAATCATTCTGTCAATCCGTTCAAGTCTGTCGGATGATACATTTACCGATTCCGGAGTTGCCACACGCAGTGTGTCATTTTCAGAACATGAAACCAGTGCTAAAAGCACAAATGTCAACTGAAGGAAGAGAATTTTTTTCATATCTGGTTATTTTAATTTTGATTTCAGTTTGTACATTTCCGATCCCGCGAGAAGGAAGCATCCCAGGCCGAAATCCTCAAAATTCGGAACAATATCATATCCGACAGGCTGGCTGTCTTTAGGTTCCTTCCCTGTACCCTGAACATATCCAAGGAAGCCGTTGGGATGGAGGCAATCATTGACAAGTGAATCCCAGGCTTTGTTTACAGCAGGAAGGTATCGCTTCTTTTTGAGAATTCCGTTATTAATTCCCCATGCCATACCGTATGTAAAAAGGGATGTTCCTGTAAGTTCTTTTCCTCCAAAATTTGAAGGATCATGAAGGCTGACATTCCAGAAGCCGTCTTCTCTCTGGCATTTAACCAGTGCATCTGCCATTTCTTTGAATGTCCTTAGAAATTCTTTTCTGTAGGGACTGTTCTCAGGAAGGAATTCCATTGTTCTTACAAGCGCTGCAAAGACCCATCCGTTTCCTCTGGACCAGTAGCAGTCTTCTCCGTTAGGTTCCCTGTATGGGGGGACAAAGTCTTTGTCTCTCCACCACAAATGGTCATCAGGATTATAGAGGCCATTAGTACCGTGTCTGGTCTTGGTAAAAAGATACATTTCAAACATCCTGTCATAATACCGGTTATCCCTGAATACGTATCCTAGTCGTGCAAAAACAGGCATAGCCATCTGGAGTGCATCAATCCAGTTCCAGTCATCAATCTTTTCGCTCTCAGTCATCAGATCGATGCAAGCTTTAATATCCCTAATCCTCTCCTTTTTCGTAGTATCCATCAGGTAAAGGTCAATATATGTCTGTCCGCAACACTGGTTATCAGCATTCCTGGTTTTAATGCCGTCGCGCAATCCCCATTTATGAAATTCTCCCCACCTGACTGCATAATCGAGGTATGACGGATCAGGATTCAGTTTATAGAGTGCCATCAGACCCTCATAATATACGCTTCGGGTCCAGATATTGCTCGGCCGCTCACGTTCAGTGATGATAGTCTTGCCTACATCAGGCCATTTTTCCATAAAGTATTTATTGGCAATCACCATGGCCGACATGGTTTTATCCTTTGAGACAGTCTGTGAGGTCAAGGGGAATACACAAAAAAAAGCAATCAGAACAGTCAGTAAAAAACAGACCCTGGTTTCTGATCCGGCAGTTCTGGTTTCACTCATATACAACTTAATGTTTACTGTTAAATCAGATTAATTCTTTAATAAAAATATTGTATAACAGGTATCTGACTTTTTGCTGATTACATTCCGGATGCTATTTCCGGGCCTTCTCAAGCAATAACCTTGTAAGGTTAACAGCCGCCTTTCGGTTCTCAAAGCTTTCAGGCAACCGGTCATGATCGATGTATTCGTTATATATCCACGGATCGCCAATGGCCAGTACATAACCTTTTCCGCAGGCGGCTTCAGCCATAAGAATTTTGCCATTCTCGGTCAGCACCGGAAGTGCCTTCCCTGACAGGCTTATGTCGGAGACCTCCTTCAGATATATCTTTCTGACACCTTTGAAAAGGGGATGATCGGGCAGATTTGTGCATGCACCCATCTCCCATTCAGTTCCTGTAACCGGATGCAGGGTAACATGATTGAATCTCATCCCGAACTTGGCCATAAGCCGGTTAAGATGGGTGAATTCACAGTTGGGGGCATCGTTTGCCAGGACTGCCAGTACGCCTCCCTTCCTGACCCACCGGGTTATGGCCTTTATGTCCTGAGGAAGTATGTAGTTTGGTGTCTTGGATTCTGTTGTTGTATCAGGGTCAACAATGATGTAAATATCAATTCCTTTAAGCACTGAGGCAGATGGCCTTTCTATTGTTTTTATCACAGCACCTTCAGAGGTAAATATCTCACCCCACCTGGAATATCCGCTCCATTCAGTGTCGGTCCATAGATAATGATACAGCTGTCCGGTTTTCTGATTTGTTTCACGGTTGAACCAGTTATCGAGGCCCACTACAGTCTGAGCTGTTAAACCTTGCATATAAATAATTGCAGAAAGAAAAGCACCTGAAAAAAACAATTTTAAACCTGACCGTACTGTTCTCATAAGTTTCAATTTTATCTTCAAATATAAAAACCCTGATGATGAATAGCAATTAATTCTACAACTCAATATTCCGAAAAAATGATGTCATTTCTACGTAACTTAATTATTCAGCAAGCTGATGTGATTCCGGCACTCTTTCGATCGAAATAGCTTTCTGCAATCAACTGCATTTAAGCTCGAAATCCTTCTGAATCATTTTTTTCAATAAATTTGAATTTACGAAAAGCGATAACACAAAGATGAAAAAAATTATTGCGGCAATCAGTCTGTGCTTGATATTATTCAGTTTAAACCTTTCAGGTCAGACCAGAAAATTAATAATTCCGGGTGAAGTATGGCCTGACACCGACGGGAATCATATAAATGCTCACGGGGGAGGCATACTTTATTATGACGGCATTTATTACTGGTTTGGAGAAGCAAGGCTTCCCAAGGGTGAAACAGACAGGACAAAATATGGAGTAGGGTGTTACTCGTCGAAGGATCTTCTGAACTGGAAGAACGAGGGGCTGTCGCTAAGGGTTACAAATGATACTTCCAGTCTTCTGCAGGCCGGTTGTATAATTGAACGCCCCAAAGTACTTTACAACAAAAAGACCGGCAAATTTATAATGTG
This sequence comes from Bacteroidales bacterium, assembly GCA_013314865.1. Taxonomy (GTDB): domain Bacteria; phylum Bacteroidota; class Bacteroidia; order Bacteroidales; family VadinHA17; genus LD21. The sequence continues at coordinate 7,494 of JABUEV010000015.1, forward strand.
GTTTCATCACGAGCTTAAGGGCCAGGGCTACAGGGCAGCGCTTACCGGTGTGGCTGTTAGCGATAAAGTAACCGGTCCCTACCAGTACCTTAGGAGCCTTAGACCAAACGCTGGCGTATGGCCGAAAAACTTCCCGGAAGGTTATAAGAAACAGAAAGTCGTGGAATCTGATCTTAAGAGCGGAACCGAGGAATGGAGAAAAGCAATTAAAGAGGGTTTGTTTGTAAGACGTGACTTCAAGGGTGGTCAGATGGCCAGAGACATGACGTTATTTGTCGATCGGGACGGTACGGCATATCATATTCACTCATCAGAGGAGAATATGACTTTACACTTCTCCGAACTTACTGATGATTACCTCGATTTCACGGGGAAATACTACAGGGTACTGCCGGGTGAATCAAATGAAGCTCCTGCACTTTTTTATGCAAAGGGCAAGTATTTTATGTTCACCTCAGGCACAACCGGATGGAAACCCAATCCCGGAAGAGTCTCTTCAGCAGATGAGATAACAGGACCCTGGACATTCATTGGCAATCCATGCAGGGGCTCTGTTGAGGAAAACAATACCACATTCAGTTCACAAAGTACTTTTGTGCTTCAGGTTCCTGGCAGGAAAAATGCGTTCATTTTTATGGGCGACAGGTGGATACCTTCTGACCTTGCAAACAGCAGGCATATATGGCTGCCGGTAGAATGGGAAAACGACACTCCTGTCATTAAATGGTATCCTGAATGGGATCTGCGAAACCTGAAATAAAAGCGAATCAACTATTTTTAAAGGGCTAAAACCAAAACTTTATGAAGAATATTCACTTACTGCTGTTATTTTTTGCATTGTCCTTATCAGGATGCAGGGAAAAAGAACCATGGATCTCCCTTATTGGGGAAGACCTGAGCAACTGGGAACAGATAAACGGTTACGCGACTTTTGAACTTGTCAATGGAGAAATTATAGGGACAACCGTCAACGGATCTCCCAATTCATTTCTTTGTACCAAAGAGCGCTACAGCGATTTCATTCTGGAATTTGACACATGGTTTGATCCGAAGATGAATTCCGGTGTTCAGTTCAGGAGTGAAAGCCGGCCGGATTATCAGAATGGAAGAGTTCACGGCTATCAGGTTGAGATGGATCCTTCACCAAGGGCATGGTCGGGCGGCATTTACGATGAAGCCAGAAGAGGCTGGCTTTATACTCTTGATAAAAATCCTGAAGGAAAGAAAGCACTGAAAGTAGGGGAATGGAATCACTACAGAATTGAAGCAATCGGCAATTCGATCAGAACCTGGGTAAACGGGGTGCCCTGTGCTGACCTGGTTGATGACCTGACTCCTTCCGGCTTCATTGCCTTACAGGTCCATTCAATAATGAACGATTCTACTCTGGCAGGGCTTCAGGTTAAATGGAAAAATATCAGGATAATTACAGAAAATCCTGAAAAACACGTCACACCTTACAAACCTGTCATTCCGCAAGTAAGTTTTCTCGACAACGAGCTTACCACACGCGAGAAACAGGAAGGGTGGAAATTATTGTTTGACGGAAAATCACCTTCAGGATGGATGAATGCCAGAACAGGAACCTTCCCTTCAGTTGGCTGGGAAATAAAAGACGGTGTTCTGACAGCAAATCCTGATACAGCCAGTTCAGAAAGAGGAGGAGACATAGTTACAGCTGAAAAATTCAGAAATTTTGAACTGATAGTAGACTTCATGTACTCATTTGGAGGTAACAGCGGAATAAAATATTTTGTAGATACAGAAAGGGACAGTGGTAAATTTGCATCCATCGGATGCGAATACCAGATACTTGATGACAGGAATCATCCTGATACCGGGGCAGGTTTTGAAGGGAACAGAAAGCTGGCCGGGCTCTATGATCTGATTGCTCCTTCAAACGTCAGGGACAACGGATACGACCAGTGGAACAGGGCCTCAATTATTGTTAACGGCAGTAAGGTGGAGCACTGGCTGAATGGATTCAAAACCGTGGAGTATGAAAGAGGCACCCCGCAGTGGAGAGAACTGGTTTCAAAAAGCAAGTTTAAAGATATTGCAGGATTTGGAGAAGCAGAGGAGGGAAGAATCCTGCTTCAGGATCACGGCGACAGGGTGTCGTTCAAAAATATAAAAATACGCCCTCTCTGACCCTGACAGTATAAGGGAATGGCGAACCAGACAGGTTAGTTAAATTTTTTTCGTAAATTTGTTTATATTTTACCTGCAAGGTTGTTTAATGCAGGGAAGATGCTATGATTCAGTTTAACTTTTAACACCTGCAACTCATGAAGAATCTTCCAGTCATAATTATAATTTCAGCCTTGTTGATGAGCATCTCATGCAAGGAAAAAGAGTCTGAGCGTTTCAGACTCCTCACTACCCCCGTATGGCAGACAGACAGCCTTATTGCCAATGGTATTGATGCAAGCGGTCCCGGAGGATTTCTCGAGAAATTCAAAGGTGAAGCTAAATTCAGGGAAGATGGTACCGGCTATTTCGGGAAATTTACCGGAACCTGGTCATTTAATATTGACGAGACAAAATTAACAATCACCACCGATTCACTTCCCCTGCCTATCACCTGCGATATCCTTGAACTGACTTCATTGTCATTAAAAATTAAAACCGCAGTGATTAATCCGGCAAACATTTCAGAACTTATTAATATCCGGATGACATTCAAGGCCAAATAATGCAGCTGGCAAAAATATTACTGAACTTCGCCATTCTTTTTTCATCTGTTGCTGTAAACGCTACAGGTATAATAAAAGGAAGGGTTACTGACAGAAATACGGGAGAACCCCTGCAGGGCGTTTATGTCCTTTACAGCAGAAGCCAGGGAGTGATAACAAATGATGACGGATCATTTGAAATAAGAAATGTTTCAGGGAAAATATCAGTGACATTCCAGTTTACAGGTTATGAACCGGTGACGAAAGAAGTGTATGTAGGAAATGATGAGATTGTGGAACTGAATATATCGCTTGAGACAAGAATCAGAGAAATAGACCAGGTCGTTGTCAGTGCCAACAGGATAGAACAAAGGATTGCCGAACTGAGCGTTTCGATGGACATAATAAAGGATTCATTCATCTCGGGGAATCATATCACTGATGCGCAGGAGATTATTAACAAGACACCAGGGATTGAAGTGATGGACGGGCAGGCATCTGTAAGGGGAGGAAGCGGATTCAGTTATGGAGCCGGAAGCCGGGTATTGGCTCTGATAGACGGACTGCCAATGGTTTCAGCTGATGCCGGTAACATAAAATGGCAGTTCCTGCCTCTTGAAAACCTTTCACAGATAGAGATTATCAAAGGAGCCTCATCTGTACTTTACGGCTCCTCTGCACTCAACGGCGTCATTAACTTCCGTACTGCTGATGCAACCAATAAGCCTGCCACACAATTCTTTGCTGAAGCCGGTATATTTGGTAAACCGTCAAATAAAAACTGGGTCTGGTGGGACACCCCCAGAGTGTTTTCAAGTATGTCATTCTCGCATCTCAGAAAATCAGGAAATACAGATATTGGCATCAGCACGGGCCTTCTGGTTGACGAAGGCTACAGAAGGCTGAACGGAGAAAAACTCGGAAGGATTGGACTAAAAATCAAACATTTCAGTCCGGAAATAGAAGGCCTGACATACGGACTGAATATCAATTCAGGTTATACGGTAAAAAGGGACTTTGTACTATGGGAAAATGCAACTACCGGAGCACTCAAGCAGCAGGAATCGGCCACAATTGAACTTAACGGAACTTTCCTTGCAATTGATCCTTTTATAACATACAGAAAAACAAACCAGTTCCGGCACGACCTGCGCATGCGTTTCCAGACATCTCTTAACAGGTTCCCTGAAAGTGAAAAGACAAACAGCGATGCATATTCACTTTTTACCGAATATCAGTTCTGGAAAAGACTTAGCGGTTTTATGGACCTTACAGCAGGTCTGGTTGAAAACTACAGCAGGGTAATATCCAATATGTATGAAAACCATACCGGACTGAATCTGGCAGGATACGCCCAGCTCGAGTTGCGTCCTGTTACAAACCTGAAAGCTGTAGCCGGAATGAGGATAGAACAGAATATACTTGACGGAAAACAGGATAAGATAGTTCCGGTTTTCAGGGCCGGCCTTAACTGGCAGGCCGGAGAATTCACTTTCCTGAGGGCTTCGTTCGGACAGGGATACCGGTACCCGTCAATAGCTGAAAAACACGCTTCAACCACTCTTGGATCAGTCGTTATCTTCCCCAATCCTGACATACTTTCCGAATCGGGTTGGAGCGCTGAAGCCGGAATAAAACAGGGACTCCTGATCGGCAGTTTCACCGGACAAGCTGATCTTTCCGTTTTTCTCTCACAGAATAAAAACATGATTGAATACTACCTTGCCATCTACACCGACCCTGTTAGCGGCCTTCCCACAACAGGCTTCAAGGCAACAAACATTGAGGCATCAAGAGTATTTGGAAGCGAACTGGAGCTTACTACATCCGGGCAGATCGGCAAAATAAATACTACTCTTGCCGGCGGATATACCTTTATCTATCCGGTCGAACTTAACAGGTATACAAACAGGAGTACCGGAGAGTTTCTTAAATACAGAAGGATGCACTCTGGGAAAATGACTGCTAACTTATTGTGGAAAAGAATTGAAGCAGAAACCGGACTTTACTTCAGATCAAAAATCCTCAGAATTGACAGCTTCTTCCTGAATGAGGTGACTGGTGAAGCAATACTGCCGGGCTTTCCTGATTACTGGAAAACCCACAATAATGGGTATTTTCTGATAGATCAGTCAATCGGGTACAAAATAAATAACAAGTTAAAACTTTCATTTGCTGTTAAAAATTTAACAAATAAAGAATATATGGGAAGGCCGGGAGATATTCAGCCTCAAAGGAATTACAGCCTGAGACTCTCAGGAAAATTCTGATGCTTGCACTCCTTTCTCCATTCCAAAGGAAAATTAAAATAAAACCAGTCACTCTTTAATTTAATACCATGAAAACAGATCAGCACGGAAGTTACTTTAAGCTTTTTGTATTTCTGACACTGACATTAGCTGTCTCATGCAGGGAGGAAATTACTGATGAAATTAAAATTAATGACCTCAAATCCCTGATGGCAGAATTTAAAAATCCATCTGCTGAATATACAACTGCACCATTCTTTGTGTGGAATTACAAAATCACAAAAGAGGAAATTGACAGGTTTCTGAAAGACTTTAAAGATCAGGGCAGTCTGCAGGTGTTTGTCCATCCCCGGCCGGGACTGGTTACGGAATATCTCTCAGAAGAATGGTTTGATCTTTTCAGATATACTGTCGAAAGAGGCAAAGAACTTGGAATGAAGGTCTGGATTTACGATGAAAATTCATATCCCAGCGGATTTGCCGGAGGACATGTTCCTGACAGAATGCCGGAATCATTCAACCAGGGACAGGGATTAAGAATGACTGTTTTCGAAACACTTCCGGATACAGCAGAAAAGTATTTTATCTGTCTGAGGGATGATGGAAACGGATATACAGATATCACCTCCTCCCTCGAGAATGAAAAAGGAAGGAAAGGAAGATACCTGCTTTTCTCGAAAAGCTATAACTCTCCTTCAGACTGGTATGGCGGATTTTCTTATGTGGATTTACTTTATCCCGGTGTCTCTCAGAAATTCCTGGATGTGACAATGGAAGGTTACGAAAAGAACATGCTGGCTGAGTTTGGCAAAGCTGTACCGGGTATTTTTACTGACGAGCCTCAGATTAGTTCTCCGGGCGGAATCAGATGGACTCCGGATCTTTTTGACGTGTTCAGGCAGAAATGGAACTATGACCTTAAAACCTGCCTGCCAATGCTCATCGAAGAAAAGGGTGACTGGAAAAAAGTAAGACATAACTATACCAGCACTCTACTTCAGATGTTTATCGACAGATGGGCAAAACCTTATTATGAATATTGTGAGGAGAAAGGACTGATTTTTACAGGTCACTATTGGGAGCATGAATGGCCGGTAATGCGTCAGGGGGGAGACAATATGGCCATGTATGCGTGGTTTCAGATGCCGGGCATAGATATGCTTTTCAACCAGTGGAATGACTCAACACCCGGGGCTCAGTTCGGAAATGTAAGGTCAGTTAAGGAGCTGGC
>JABUEV010000016.1 GCA_013314865.1 Bacteroidales bacterium
TTCCCTTGAATTAAGTATTTCCAGATCCTTCAGGGAATGAAGGCATATTTCAGGATATGTGGGAGTTGCCTTGGGAGCCGGTCCCCTCTCTCCCACTATCAGCTCGCCATCATTAATACATATCTTCTTGTTCCGCAAAATATATTCAAAAGCACGGGCTCTTTTTACAGGGGCTGTCAAATCCCATGCTTCATCACTTTTGTAGAACTGAGTTATGAGCAATGCCCGCTCGGCGCTTATTCTTTCCTCTGCTGCAAGACTTTGCGCCCTTAATTTTTTTACACGTTCAGATAATATCATAATATCCAGGTTTTAATTTTCAACCTCCGGTTTTTACCTTAATGCCTGTTACTGAGAACAGATTTTTTATCTCCTTCATCCTTTCGGAAGAAGGCTGTATTATATTTTCCATTTTGTATGGAATATTCAATCTCCTGTATTTTGACGATCCTGTTTTATGATAGGGAAGAAGACTTATTTTAAGGAGATTTGGTTTTTTGTGCTGAATAAGGAAGTCCCTTATTTTTTGAAGGGTTTCATCATCATCATTGAATCCCGGTATTACCGGTATTCTGATCATGATATTTTTTCCTGCATTAAGGAGCATTATCAGATTTTGAATTATCAATGTGTTTGAAACCCCGGTATATTCTAAATGTTTCTTTTCATCAACATGTTTCAGGTCGTAGAGGAAAAGACTTGTATATGGCATTATTGACTGAAAGTTTTCGGGCAGTGAATAGCCGGAGGTATCAACTGCAGTATGAAAATCCCTGTCCCGGAATGCCTTCAGAGCTTCCGCCAGAAATTCAGTCTGCATCAACGGCTCACCTCCTGAAAATGTTACCCCTCCTCCAGACTGGTCCATGAATACTCTGTCCCTTAATGCTTCAATCAGTAATTCTTCCACTGAATAAAATTTTCCTGCTATCTCCTCTTTTGAAAAAGTCTTTTCTCCTATTCTGTTTTCAACCACTATCTTTTCGGGAAGAGGAGAGATTCCTTCCGGATTGTGGCACCACCAGCACGAAAGAGGACAGCCTTTCATGAAGAATGTGACCCTTATCCCGGGGCCGTCGTGTATCGAGTATTTCCTTATGCTGAAAATCAATCCTTTCATTGGCTATGTTGAAATAAAAATTCAGAATGAGTTTAACTCACGCTTAAGTTCAATGAAGCCGTTTAAGCCGGAGACGATTAGATGCTGTAAAACATAAGACAATGATAGAGCCTGCGGCCGAGGCGCTGCATCATGAAACGGTATCTGAGAGCTTCTATCATATAATTCTAACTGGCTGCAAGTTATGAATTTTTTTCCACTCCGGAAAATTTTCAATAATAACGCAGATTTTAAAAAGGCATTTTCAGCCTTGTATCAGCCTGAATAAATCATTCTAAAATCCTTATATTGAAATATTTGGGTGATTTTAGTTTTAAAGGGTTAGCATCCTGACTGCCAAAGTATTTTCTATGTAAGAATATTAAGTAAACATTAACAAAAGTTTAACATTCTTCTTCGCAACATTTTTCGTTTTAAAACGTCTATATATTGAAAAAGTTCTCTTAAAGGCCATCCGGCCAATTCTACGATCAGGTTTAGGTTAATTGAAGGAAGGATATTTCCCAGATATCTTTCCTTTTTTTATTTTAGCAAAATAAAAACCATTTTTGTTAATAACCCTAAACCCGAAATAAATAATGAAAAAACCTGTTATTATCTTATTATCTTTAATTGCTGTTATGCTTTTCTCATGCAGGCAAAAAGTTAAAACTGACAATCCCTTCTTCAGTGATTATGACACACTGTTTGAGGTGCCTCCTTTTGACAGGATAAAACCTTCGCACTATATACCTGCTTACATGAAGGGTTTTGAAGAGCAGAAGAAGGAGATAAAAGCAATTATAACCAATAAGGCAGAACCCACTTTTGAAAATACGATCAAACCTCTTGAATACAGCGGACAGCTCCTTACAAAAGTGAGCAGGGTTTTCAATGCCCTTAATTCAGCCAACACCGACGATTCGCTTCAGGCTATAAACCGTGAGATAACTCCTTTATTTTCAAAACACAGGGACGACATAAATCTTAATGACAGCCTCTTCCGGAGGGTGGAATATGTTTATAACCACATGGACAATTACCGCCTTACAGAAGAAGAGAAGAAAGTACTTGATGACACCTACAAGAATTTTGTAAGAAATGGTGCAGCCCTTTCCCCTGAAGACAAGGAGAAACTGAGGAAAATTAACCAGGAATTGTCGCTTCTTTCAGTAAAATTTGGAGAAAACCTTCTGGCCGAGACAAATGGTTTCAAACTGGTAATCGATAAAAGAGAAGACCTGACAGGTTTGCCTGAAGGGGTTATTGCACAGGCTGCTGCCATGGCCAAATCCATGAATCTGGACGGCAAGTGGGTTTTTACCTTGCAGGTACCAAGCATGACTCCCTTTCTTCAGTATTCTGACCGCAGAGACCTGAGGGAGAAGCTCTTTACAGCCTATTTCATGAAAGGCGATAATGACAATCAGTATGATAACAAGGAGATAATTGCAAAAATTGCAAAACTGAGGGTTGAAAAGGCAAATCTGCTGGGATATAAGACTCATGCTCATTTTGTTCTGGAAAGAAACATGGCCAAAACACCTGAAAAGGTTTTTGAATTTCTCGGTCAGGTCTGGGATGCAGCCATACCGGTTGCAAAAGCCGAAGCATCTGCACAGCAGGAGATAATTGACAGGGAAGGCGGAAAGTTCAAGCTTCAGCCGTGGGACTGGTGGTACTACACTGAGAAGATTAAAAAGGAAAAGTTTGACCTTGATGATGAAGTAACAAGACCGTACTTCAAGATAGACAATGTCATTGAGGGGATGTTCTACGTTGCAAACCGCTTATACGGGCTTGAATTCAGCAAAAGGGATGATATACCTAAATATCATCCTGACGTACTGACATGGGAGGTTACACGTGAAGGGAAACATGTCGGGGTTTTAATGATAGACAATTATCCGAGGCCTTCAAAAAGAGGCGGTGCATGGTGTGGTGCATTCAGGAGCCAAAGCCGTGATGAGAAGGGAAAGATGATTTATCCGATTGTTACCATGGTAACTAATTCAACCCCTCCTTCAGGCGACAAACCCTCACTGCTCACTACTGATGAGGCAAACACCCTTTTCCATGAGTTCGGCCATGCTCTTCATCAACTTCTTTCAAACTCTACCTATCCGGGTGTTTCAGGAACATCGGTGCCGCGCGATTTCGTGGAACTGCCTTCACAGATAATGGAACACTGGGTAATGGAACCAGATGTTCTGAAAGTATATGCAAAACATTACCAGACAGGAGAAATAATTCCTTCAGATATTGTTGAAAAGCTTGACAAGGCAGGTAAATTCAATACCGGATTTGCAACAGTCGAGTATCTGGCAGCTTCGCTCCTCGACATGGAGTACCACACCCTTGCAGAACCTGTTGACCTTAATATAAGAGAATTTGAAAAAAATGTGCTTGACAAATATGGTCTGATACCTGAGATTAAACCACGGTACCGGTCGACATATTTCAATCACATCTGGAACAGCGGCTATTCAGCGGGATATTACAGTTACATCTGGTGCGAAATACTTGATGCTGATGCATTTAAGGCATTCAAGGAGACTGGTGATATCTTCAACAGGGAGATCGCCTCAAAATTTGAAAAAGAGATATTGTCAAGAGGCGGAACCAGGGATCCGCTTGAAATGTACCTTGCATTCAGAGGCAGGGAGCCAAGTATTGATGCCCTGCTGGAAAACCGGGGATTGAAATAATCTGATCTGGCGTTTAGGATATTATAAATGTCTGAGGTAAGATGAAAAAGTGCTTGTTTTTGATTTCACTTATACTGATATCAGCCTCAGATATTTATGCATTGAAAAATACTCCTGAAGCTGTTCGGGGGACGCTTGACCTTACCAATATTGAAACGGAAGAAAGATTCATCATTAACCTTAACGGAGAATGGGAATTTTACTGGAACCAACTGCTTAATCCCTCTGACTTTAACGGGCAAAATGTACCTAAACCTGACATTTATGGCAGGGTGCCGTCGTACTGGACTGATTACAGGCAGGACAGTATTAAGCCTGGAAAGTACGGGTGTGCAACTTACCGTCTTTTAATCCTGCTGCCGAAAGGTTTCAGGAAATCTCTGGCTTTCGATATGCCGGTCTTTGACTCGTCTTATGAGATTTACGTTGACGGAAGACTTTATGCAGAAAATGGCAGGTCGGGCAAATCAGAATCCGAATCAGTACCAGAGTACAGGAGGAATTTCTTCAGGTTCCAGCCCGGTTCTGACACAATATCTGTCTTAATCCATGTTTCAAACTTTCACCACCGAAGGGGAGGCTTCTGGCTGCCTGTAAAATTCGGCACATTTAATGAAGTTCAGACCAGACTGGCTATGTCATACGCCGCAGAATGGGCTACCATCAGCATTTTGATAGGTTTCTCACTCTTCTTTCTGATTTTCTATATGCTCTATCCCAGGGAAAAACTTCTGGGGTATTTCAGTCTTACCACCATCGGCCTTGCATTAAGGCCTATGGTAACTTCTCATTTCCTGGTGCTGAACTTTATAAACATTAACTGGGACTGGATCGTCAGATTTGAATATCTTGGAATTTTCATTGTAATGACCGGATGGACCTGGTTTTCAGCAAAGCTTTATCCTTCAAAAGTTATTGACCTGACTGCAAAAATTCTTACATCCCTTTTTGCTGCAGGAGCAGTCGCCACTATAACCACGCCGGTCAAAGTATTCAGTTATGCGACATTGGTTTACTATCCTTCAGTGGTCATTTTGCTTGGTTATGTTTTATACTTCAGTATTAAGGGTGTGCTTAAAAAGCATAAGATAGATTATATCTACTTTGCTGCTTTTGTTTTTCTGCTTGCAGGTGCAGTGCATGACATCAGGGTGTCGCTGGGCAAATCGGATACTTCTGCAGGTTATATTTTATCATACATTGTTGTGATATTTGTCTTCATCCAGGCTGCCCTTCTGCTTTATAACTGGGTTAAGGCATTTGAGGAAAAGGAAAGACTTCACAGGGAACTTGAGTTTCTGAACAGGAACCTTGAGAAAATGGTAAATGACAGGACAAGCGAAATTAAAGCACGACAGACTGAGATTGAAAACCAGAGCAGGAGAATTGCCCTTCAAAATAAACAGCTGTCTGAAACCCTGCAGATAAAGAATAAAATATTCTCGGTAATAGCTCACGATCTGCGAAGCCCTGTTGTGAATATTCTTTATATGCTTAACCTGCTGAAAGAGAAAGAGTACAAAGACAAATTTGACACTTTTGCAAACGCCAGTATCCAGTATGCACAACAGGTTATCAGCCTTCTTGAAAACATGCTTGTATGGGGACGAGGACAGGAAGAAAAGATTAAATTCTCACCCGAGAAACGTGATCTGGCAGACATAATCCTGACCAACCTTAGTATTTTCAAGGAAAGCGCTGATAAAAAACAGATATCAATGAACTTCACACAGATTGGAAATTCAAAAGCCTACATTGACAAAGACCTTCTTGACATCATTATCAGGAACCTTCTGTCAAATGCCATCAAATATACCCCGAGGGGAGGAAGAGTCAGCATTCTGCTTAAGGATAAGACATTAACAGGAAATGGTATAATGATAAAGGTCTGTGATAACGGAATCGGAATACCGCCTGTAAGGCAGAAGTATCTATTTACAACAACAGAAATGGATAGCACGCCTGGTACTGAAAATGAAAAAGGTACTGGACTCGGCTTAAAACTGTGCAGTGAACTGGTTAAAATACATAACGGAACAATTACCGTCGAAAGCAAGCAGGGTGAAGGCACGTGTTTCATTATCGAACTGCCCGATAAGGAATGAGCCAGTCATAAAAAAACTCCGGTTAATCAATCAGCAATGATAACAGTTTCTGCCTTTGAAGAATAGTTATCTTTTTGCCTTTGGCTTCAATTATGCCTTCCTCTTCAAGTTTTCCAAGTTCACGGCCAACCGATGGACGGGTGACACCAAACAGGTCTGCAAGCTCACTTTGTGTAACATCCAGTATAACAGATCCTTCTCCTTTTCCGCTTTTTTTAAGTAGATAATGGGCGAGCTTCTTCCTTATGGTTTTAAAATTCAGAAATCTGATTTTTTCCGATAGAAACTGCGAACGGTTCGAAATCATGTCGAGGTAATTTATCAGAATCCTGTCGTTCCTCATCAGAAGCTTTAAAAGATCAGATCGTAAAATTACCAGCAATTCTGTAGGATTTACAGCAATAACGTTTACAGGATATTCATTTCTGTTGCCGAACAGAAAAGCTGCCGCAAGGGCACCTGAGGCAGTAATATTTTCAATCCTTATAACCTTTCCTCCTTCACTTATCATTTCTCCCTTTACATCACCGCTTAGAACCAGCATGAGCGATTCAACCTTCTCTCCGTTGAGGGCAATAATTTCTCCTGGATTAAATTTCCTGATTCTGTAAGGAACGTTCCTGATTATCTCTTCAATCTCTGTCAGACTGATTCCCCTGAAGAGAGGATTTTTCAAAAGCACATTATAATCCATCGTTTTTCTGTAAAAATAACAGAATTTGTTATGATTTCTGTTGTTTTGTAACATTTGTTACATTTTCTGAAACTGCTCATCCTTACTTTTGAAACAAAAAATAACTATGGAAAGAGAGATCATTAAAATTGATGAAAGCTTGTGTGACGGATGCGGATTGTGTGTTCCGAACTGCCATGAAGGTGCCATTCAGGTTATCGACGGCAAGGCGAGGCTGGTAAGCGAGTTATTGTGTGACGGTCTTGGCGCCTGCATAGGGCATTGTCCGCAGGGTGCAATAACTATTGAAAAAAGAGAAGCTGAACCATACAATGAAATAAGCGTCATAAGCGAAATGAAGGATAAAGGGCTGAAGACAGTTGTGGCGCATTTCAGGCATTTAAAAGACCATGGAGAGAGTGAGTATCTTCATGAAGGAATAGATTACCTTCAAAAACACAGAGAAGGACTAAGCTTTAATCCGGACGATGTTTTAAGGGAACTGGGATTAAATGTTGCCGGTGTTTCAACCTCTGCGGGCCATGTTCACAATCATAGTCAACACATGCATCATGGCGGCGGCTGTCCGGGATCAAAGGAAAAGGTCATTAAACATAATGTGGAGAATGAGAAGTATGAGGGGCATCAGCCTTCAGAGCTTCGTCACTGGCCGGTGCAGATGCACCTGATAAATCCGAATGCTTCATATTTTCGGGGAGCTGACCTGCTTCTTGCAGCAGATTGTGTGGCTTTCAGTAAAGGTGATTTTCACAGCAGACATCTCAGAGGCAAGGCCTTGGCAATAGCCTGTCCCAAACTTGACAGAAACACGGAGATATATGTCGAAAAAATTAAAACTCTTGTCGAGTCGGCTCGTGTAAACACGATAACGGTTATGATGATGGAAGTGCCATGCTGCGGAGGTCTCCTGCAGATGGTAAAGGAAGCTCTTTCGAAAACCACGGTAAAAGTCCCTGTGAAAAAAATCATAGTAAGTATCGAGGGTACAATCCTTCAGGAAGAATGGATTTAACTGCAGGAGTTTATTTCTAAAGTATTTCGATTATCAGATCCTCATCAGGATTAAAAGTGACAGCGACTGGCAAAATAGAATAGTAAAGGCTTAATAGCTTCTAAATCAGATTAAAACCGGTTTTTTTCAGAAACTCGCCCGCCACTGTCTTATAATCACCTTCAAGGAGAATCGTATAAGCTTGAAATTCACGCCTTACCGGGTATTCACCTCTCAGTTTCTCAAAATCAGCAGGGCGGAGTCGAAGCTTTATGTCGTCCTCAGCAATTTTATATGTATGATTGACAGCTTTCCTGAGAATATTTTCATTGTCATCGTTGGCGTTTATCCGGATGACAGGATAAGCCGGCGGTGGAATATCTTCAGGGTACCATCGGGTTAGAGGAAGGTTAAAGAATTTGCTCAGTTCCCTTACCGCAGCAGCTGTTCCGTTTGCCTTGCCGTCGGTTGAGTAACCTGCTATGTGAGGTGTACCCAAAAATGCCATATCAAGAAGTTCAGTATCGATGGAAGGCTCATTCTCCCATACATCCAGAACAGCGCCGGAAATTAGTTCAGACAGAAGGGCTTTCTTCAGCGATGCTGTATCAATAACTTCCCCCCTTGAACTATTTATAAGCCAGCAGTCTTTCTTCATTATGCTGAAAGCATCTTCAGCAATAAAATGATAGGTCTTATCAATTCCGTCAAAAGTAAGCGGAACGTGAAGCGTAATTATGTCAGAGCCTGCCAGAACAGATTCAAGGTCAGAGAATCCCTCAGGACCTTCTGTTCTTGCCCTTGGAGGATCATTCAGTAAGACCTTCATTCCTGCAGTTCTTGCGAAATTTTCCACCTTTTTCCCTACATTCCCGACACCAATTATGCCAATGGTTTTTTCAGCAAGTTTAAATCCTGCATCATATGAAATTTTCATCAGGGCTGATGCTATATATTGCATCACTGATGAAGAGTTGCACCCCGGAGCGTTTCTCCAGGCAATTTGATTATTATCGCAGTATTCTGTATCGATATGGTCAAAGCCGATTGTAGCTGTAGCAATGAATTTCACCGGAGTGCCTTCAAGAAGTGAGGCATCGCACCTTGTCCTGGTCCTTATTATCATGGCATCAGCCTTTGCCAGTGACTTTCTGTCAATTCTGTTCCCCGGCATATATATTACTTCCGCATAAGGCTCCAGAACTCCTTGCAGAAATGGAATTTTATCGTCTGCGACAACTCTGAGCATAATTCGTAAATAACGACCAAAGATAATGCATTTGAGCTTTAAATATCCGAAAACATAAATGTGAAATGACGCCTGACAAAGCCGGAACAGTGTATTAACGATCAGAAAATATGTCTGTTAAATTTGGTACTCTTTTTGATAAACCTTTCCTGATAAAAGAAAATAAATGTTTATTTAATTATTTGTATATTTATACATAGAATGAACTTTTTCAATTTTAACGCCATGAGATCACTTTACACCCTTGCAATAACTGCTTTGCTTTCTGTCTTTTCACTTTCGGCACAAAAACCAATTCAGGTTTTTGACGATTCGCTTCAGATAGGCAATTCAGTAATTCCTTCAATCTCTGTTACCATCCCGGAAGTAGATTACGAAAAGGCTTTAAAAACCTGGATCAGGGACCTTCAGTCGGGCACCAAATCAAAAGTCATGACTGAAAACAAACAGATGACGATATTCGGTGCCAAAATCAAGGAATTAAATCCCAATCCGATAAATGTTTACAGCAAGCTGGAGAATTATGAAGGAGAGCTTCTGCTTACGGCTGCATTTGAGATCAAGAAGGATCTTTATATAGCAAAGTCATCTGGTGAAGCAGAATACGTGAAAGCTCAGAATTATCTCAAAACATTTTCGAAGAATCTATACGTTGACCTTGCAAAAAGTCAGGCTGATGCTGAAGAGAAGAAACTGAAGGATCTGCAGAGGGAACTTAGTTCTCTTGAGAATGAAAAGACCCGGCTTCAGAGATCCATCGAAACAAATAATACAACGATTGCCCAGGAAAAAGAGAATATTGTTGTTCAGAATAATGAACTGACAATAGTAAACGCCGAACTTGACCAGAATAACAGTGAGTTGGCTTCAATGGAGGCAGGCACTGCCCAGAAAGAGAAAATGAACCTTATTAAGGAACTTGAAAAAAGAAAGAAGAAAGCTTTAAGTTCAATAGAATCCTCTGAAAACAAGATAAGCAAGGCTACTGCAGAAATAGAAAAAGCCACAAATGAGATACCCAGAAACGAAAAAATGCAGGAGAAAGTAAGGGAACAAATTCAGGAACAGGAAGCTGTATATCAGAAATTTGCCGATAAACTTAAAACAATTAGATCTTATTAACAGAGATCGTCACCCCTCAATAAAATCCCGAAGCTCTTTATACAGCTGATGGGCTGGCAGTCCCACAACATTAAAATAGGAGCCTTCAATTTTACTGCAGGCAGCAACACCAATCCATTCCTGTATGCCATAAGCACCGGCTTTGTCGTAGGGTTTGTAATTATCTACATAATAGTCAATCTCGCTCTCGTCAAGAGGCTCAAAGGTTACTTTAGTTGAGGAATGAAAAGTTTTCTTTTTTGAGACGGAAAACAAACAAACGCCTGTAATAACCTCGTGTGTGTTTCCTGAAATTGCTCGTAGTATTTTACGGGCATCTTCCCTGGATGAGGGCTTGTTAAGGATTGTATTGTTGCACCAGACTACAGTATCGGCAGTAATTACAATATCATTTGCATTTATCCGGTTAGTGAATGTCTCGGCTTTGGCTGATGCAAGGTACAGAGCAATTTCTTCCGCCCTCAGATAATCGGGATATGTCTCATCATAATCTTTTTCTGCAACTTCAAATTTTAGTCCAAGTTCCCTGAGAAGCTCCTGCCTTCTGGGAGACTTTGAAGCAAGGATAATATTGAATTTTTCAAAATTCTTCAGCATCATTGGTTAAAGAGGTTCAGTGAAAGGATAATCTTTACAATTACCGAATAAAGTATCCCGGTCAACATTACTATTTTCATCAGATTACTTGCGCCATGCATCTGCCTTTTATCTGTGTCTCTGGTTAGTTTGTAAATAACAAAAATCAAAGGAAAGACAACAAAAATAGTTAGATAAATAAAAGTAATCCAGTCGTTTATAAAAAAATACCAGACCAGATACAGGAGGAGGGCAGTAATTAACACAAGGCTTATCGCAACAATCCTGGCTGAATTGACTCCGATAATTACAGGAACTGTATTTCTGCCGTATGCCATATCACCTTCAAAGTCTTCAATATCTTTGATTATCTCGCGTGTAAGGGTTGTCAGGAATGCGAAAAGTGCAAAACCGCCGACCCAGTAAATAATCAAATCAAACTTAGGTGTAACCTCAGCGTGCAGTTGGTAGTATTTATAAATCGCGGGCCATTCATAGATCACGACCAGCATCGGGACCATAGCAGTAAGGATTGCCACAATAAGGTTTCCGATAAGAAACTGTCTTTTATAGCTTGCAGAATAGAAATAAAGAAGACCGGATACCAGCAGGAAAAGTGTTCCAAGCCATAAATAGCCTGCCTTCCATGACACGTAGAAGCCGGCAGTTATTCCTGCAACATTAAGGATGCTGTGCCATAAAATTGCTTTTCTTCGCGGAATCTTTGTCCCTACAAGGACCTCACCCCTGTTGATAAGGTCAGTTTTTATATCAAAGTAATCGTTTATAACATAACCTCCGGCAGTAATTAAAACCGTGGCCAGAACCAGAATTGCAAAATCATACCATGGCATCTGTAATTTCATTGGTTCTTCCAGTCCGATTCCGCTGGCAAGCACCACATTTATTTTGTCAAGCAAAGGTGCGATAATTGCATATCGCATCAGTGTCATAGTAAGAATCACTATGACAAGATTTTTCCATCTGACCAGGTCAAGAAATGCTTTCATATCCTACCAGCTAAAGGCGTCTTCATTCATCCACAGGTCGTGCAGCCTCAGAACCTGCTCTATAATATCGCGTACGCAACCTTCACCTCCCTTTTTGTCCGAGATATACAAAGATATCTGCTTGATCTCGCTGTCGGCATCTGCCGGGCAGACCGGAACTCCGACTTCTTTCAATACTTCATAATCAGGAATGTCGTCGCCCATATAAAGTACCTCAGATTTATCAAGATTGTATTTTCTGAGAAACTCCCTGAAGTGGTAAAGCTTTGACTTGCTGTTAAGGTATATGTCATTTACCCCCAGAGATTTTAATCTCTTAATATACTCTTTGCAATTACTGCCGGAGATTACTCCTACCCGGTATCCATTTTTAACGGCAAGCTGAATTGCATAACCGTCGCGAAGATTCACAGTACGGTTTGGCACCCCGAAAATATTCAGGCTTATTGTCTGCAACGACAACACTCCATCGATGTCAAAAACAAATGCCTTTATTTTTAAAAGGTCCTCTTTAAAATTTGTCATTGCTGTCCCTTGTTGTAATGATTTATTATTGATTCTGATAATAGTCTGTAAAGTTCTCTGAGCCCTGGAGAAAAAGAAAGCATTTCAAGATGCTTGCTTATTGTCACGTGGTCTTTTCTGACAGCAGGACCTGTCTGTGAGTTTTCGGGTCCGATTTCCATTCCTTTATTTATTGTCTCTCTGATGAGTGGTTCAAGGACTTCAAACGGGATCTCAGACCTTGCAGTAACCTCCTTTGCTGCTGTCAGCATATAATTGGTAAAGTTGCATGCAAATACAGCAGCTATGTGCAGCATTGCCCTCTGACCAGCTGTAGCAGGAAGGACATTGCTTCCCAGTGATTGGGCAAATCCTTTCAGGACGTTATCCGAATAATTATCAGAGGCTTCGGTAAAAAAATTTATCCTGGTGAAATCCAGTTCCCTGTTCAGTGTAAATGTCTGAAGAGGATAAATAACACCTTTGTGATTGATTTGCTGAGGGAATACCTCCAGTCCATAACTGCCTGCAGTGTGTGCCACAACTGTGTTTCCGGTAAATGAAATGTCTGAAAGGACTGCTTCGAGTTTTGCATCCGGTACAGCAACAATAATCAGGTCGTTTTCACCGCTGAAAACAGGTTTGTCGGACCATAGTGCCCCGCATGAATCAGCAAGCTGTCTGCCATTTTTTTCTCCCGGAGATACAATTTGTAAAATGCCATGACCCGCCATATATGCTTTACTGCATATTGCCGATGCCACACGGCCTGCTCCGGCGAATGATATGTTGTATTTTGG
Source organism: Bacteroidales bacterium (assembly GCA_013314865.1). GTDB lineage: Bacteria > Bacteroidota > Bacteroidia > Bacteroidales > VadinHA17 > LD21. Next base: position 12,859 of record JABUEV010000016.1, read on the forward strand.
CATCAGGAAATTTTCCTGAAAGATACAAAATTGGGATAAATATCAGAGTGAAGCAGGCAGTTCTGATTTCTCAGTTTAATCTGAAGAAAGGAAGTATCAGACTGTTATTTTTTACCGTACAGATCTGAAGTAATTTCGGTTACATAGATCATGTAAACCTTATAGTATGTCTGGTATGAATAATTACTGCTCGAGTAAAGATAGTTACATTCCCAGAAGACGCGGCCAGAGACAAGAAGAAGGTCTCCGGATTTATATTCAGCCATTTTGGGATACATCTCCTCCGGGTTACAAAAATAATAAGTGGCGTAAGGATTGAGGTTTGGAGAAAAATAGGCGTTTGTCTCGCTGAAATAAACACTTGCAGGTTCTTTGTCGAGTTCAAACAGAACATCACCGTCACAGCCGCATTTTGCCTGTTTTCTGCATCCCATGTCAACAAAAAGGGGCATTATGATAATAAGGGCAACTGCAATTTTCCAAATCTTTTCTGTCAGCATCATGGTCTGCAATTAAATTAATAACCTGTAAATTGTAAAAATAAGCTATTTTTTCGAAATGCAAAATGAAGGTAGTCGTACTGATCTTAAGGAAGCATCTGTCAAATTCACCAGGTATTAAAAAGCAGACACCTCCTCCTGCTTGTCGGGATGATAAACTCATTATCAAAGTTTTAAAGCCGGAGGAGATGTCTTCTGTCAGTTTTCCCGGAGTTTACGGTAATTGCTAAGCCTGAGCCGTTGGTCCTCCGAAAGTTAAGGGAAGAACCGGGCCTGATCCTTTCA
>JABUEV010000017.1 GCA_013314865.1 Bacteroidales bacterium
AGAACCAGATATTATCCGGCCATATGGCGACAAGCAGAAGGCCTTCGACAAAAGATATCTTGAAATGGCACTGATATGGGCTCAGAACTCATACTGCATACGCCGCAAAGTTGGTGCTCTGATAGTTAAAGGAAAGATGATAATTTCTGACGGTTACAATGGCACTCCTGCAGGTTTTGAGAATGTATGCGAAGATGAGAACAATGTGACCAAGCCTTATGTTCTTCATGCTGAAGCCAATGCAATAACTAAGGTGGCAAAATCACATAATTCAAGCGAGAATTCCACCTTGTATGTAACCTCGTCACCTTGTATGGAATGTGCAAAACTGATTATTCAGTCGGGAATTAAAAGGGTGGTTTTTTGCAGTAAATACCGGACTTCAGACGGGATCGATCTTTTGAAGCGGGCAGGAATTGAACTTGTTTATGTAGACCTGGAAAACGACATATATGAAGTACAGTAATTCGGTAAAAAGTGTTTTAATGCCTGTTCTGCTTGCAATAGTGCTTGCAGGAGGCATACTGATAGGGTACAGACTGCCTCGCAGGCAAACATTTCCGCAATATTCGAGTTTCAGGGCAAGAAATGACAAAATAAGCACCATTCTTAACATTATTGAGACCGATTATGTTGATTCAGTTAACCGCAGTGAACTGGTGGAGGCAGCCATCCCGGCCATACTCAGAAAGCTGGATCCTCATTCAGTCTATATTCCGGCAAAGGATCTGGCAAGGGCAAATGAGCCTCTTGAAGGAAACTTTGACGGAATCGGGATTTCATTCAACCTGATGACTGATACCATCCTTGTGATAAATACCATAGCGGGAGGTCCTTCTGAGAAGGCAGGCCTTCTGCCGGGTGACAAAATAATATATGTAAATGATTCGCTTGTTGCAGGAAAGCGGCTGTCGGACGAGCAAGTGATGGGAATGCTTAAAGGTCCGCGGGGAACTGTTGTAAGGGTAAAAATCCTGCGCAAAGGCCATAGTGATCTTATCCCCTTTGAAATTGTCAGGGATAAAATTCCCATTTACAGTGTCGATGTCAGCTACATGGTTAATGAATATACGGGTTACATCAAAATCAACAACTTTGCCATGAATACTTTTGAGGAGTTCATGAAAGGATTAAGAGAACTCAAAAGCCAGGGCATGACAAAGCTTATACTTGATTTGCGAGGCAACTCGGGAGGTGTCATGGAGGCAGCAATACAAATTGCCAATCAGTTTCTTAAGGAAGGACAGCTGATTGTTTATACAAAGGGAAGAAACCAGCCCCGCAAGGATGCCCGGGCAACAGGAAAAGGAGAGTTTGAGACAGGAGACCTGGTGGTTCTTATTGATGAAATGAGTGCCTCCGCCAGTGAGATTCTTGCCGGAGCAATCCAGGATAATGACAGGGGTACCATAATAGGAAGAAGATCCTTCGGAAAAGGACTTGTTCAGGAACCGGTTCCCTTTGCTGACGGATCGGGAATGAGACTGACAATAGCCCGTTATTATACACCTACCGGAAGATCTATTCAGAAACCATATAATAATGGTTTCGATGAATATTATGACGATATTAACATGAGATATCGCAGAGGCGAATTTGAGATGCCCGACAGTATTCATTTTTCTGATTCACTGAAATTTGTTACGCCAGGCGGCAGGGTGGTTTATGGAGGCGGAGGTATAATGCCCGACAAGTTTGTCCCTGTGGATACTTCAGGCATATCTCCTTACTTCCTCAGGATTAGACCCTATATCTATCAGTTTGCCCTGAAATACACTGAAAAAAACAGGGAAATCATGAGTAAATTCACCAATGTCACAGAACTTGAAAAATACCTCAGCCGCCAGAACCTGCTGAACCAGTTTGTAGGGTTTGCAGAGAAAAACGGTGTTAAGAAAGATCCTGAAGGCCTCAAAATATCGGGTTTTACAATTGAAACCCAGCTGAAGGCATACATAGCACGCAACATGCTGGATAACAAAGGCTTTTATCCCATCTGGCAGCATATTGACAACACTCTTAAATATGCCATCGAATACCTTCAGGGAGATAAGAAAATATAAATCATAAATTATGCAGGGAGGCCATCAATAAACTGTGTCAATGCAGTTGCTGATAACTGAGGCTCTTCGATAAATCCCAGATGCCCTGAATTTTCAAGAATCACCAGTCTGGCGTTGGCCGGAAGCCTGACCTTTGACTGTATTGCATCGCAATTTATATAGTTATCGTGCCGTCCAAGAATCCACAGGCACGGAATGAGCCCCTCTTCCATTATGTGAAGCCGGGACGGACGGGCCATCATTCCTTTCAGTACTGCTATTATCCCTTCATCAGAGATTGAAGATGCAATTGTCTTTGAACGTTCAACTGCCTCCTTAAGCTTTTCAAGGTTTGAACTTGCGTACATCATGGAGATATTTGTCGGGTACATGAGATATTTCTTTCCCATCCTGACAAAATTAATTTCACGCTCCCTTTTTCCTCTTGTCTCGGGCGTGTCAGCAAATGGATGTGAATGGAAAAGGCAATACCCTGAAATCTCGTTATGGTATAGTTCAGCAAAAGCAAGCGCTACATATCCTCCCATTGAATGACCTACCAGAACGGGATTCTTTATATCCAGACTTAACAAAAGCTGTCTGATGCCCGTAGCCATAAACTCCATTGTATGAATATCTCCATAAACATTCGAGCGTCCATGACCCGGAAGATCTACTGATATAACCCTGTAACGCTCTGATAACAAGCCTGCAAAATCTCTCCATATATCTGAGGACTCCAGATATCCGTGAAGCAGTACGACTGCTCTTCCTGAGCCTGTATCAGAATAATGTATCTTGCCGCCGTTGTATATGATATAGTATTTCATGCGTATTATTTTTTGCCGGTTAACTTATCTCCAGATGATATTTCAACATTCAATTCTGATAACAAATCTCATTAAATTTAGTTAAATGATCTCATTGTTTATCTTCATAAATAAATATATTTTTATAAATATCTTTTCCGGAATTATCTGAACGAATCTGTAATTATTTCTGAAATGAACAAGATTCTTTTTTCATCAATTTCCAAAAAGTTTGTAATGGCACTGGCCGGTCTTTTTCTGATAGTATTCCTGCCGGTTCATTTGTCAATTAACCTTATGCTATTAAAGCCCGACCCTGAGCCTTTTAACAGGGCTGCCCATTTCATGGCAACCTTTCCTCTGGTAAAGATTGTGGAAGTTATTCTGATACTGGCCATTCTGGTACATATTTCCTGGGGCATATATCTGCAGATTCAAAACTGGCTTGCAAGGCCGCAGGGTTACGTAGTGAAAATCAAAACCAGAACCTCCTTCTTCTCGAGATTCATGATATGGACCGGTGCTTCAGTTCTTACATTTCTAATAATCCATTTTACAAATTTTTATTTTATAAGACTTGGGCTTGTTGAAGGCAACCCTGAAAATTTTTACGGAGTTGCACATTCACTATTTAAGATTCCTGCATATAACTACATATATCTGGTTTGTTTTATTCTGCTTGGGCTTCATCTGTACCACGCCTTCTCCTCAGCTTTTCAGACACTCGGATTGAATCACCGTTTATGGACGCCTGTTGTTAAAGTTGTTGCCCTTATTTACGCAATTGTGATTCCGCTGGGTTTTGCTGTTATTTCTATAACAATCTGGCAATTCAGATAGAATTTGATTATTATGATAAGACTAAATTCAAAGATTCCGGACGGGCCTCTTGCCCGGAAATGGACAAGTTACAAAGCCTCGGTGAAACTGGTAAATCCTGCCAACAAAAAGAAGATTGACATTATAGTAGTCGGTACGGGTCTTTCAGGAGCCAGTGCGGCTTCGTCACTTGGAGAACTTGGCTACAATGTAAAGGTATTCTGTTACCAGGACTCCCCCCGGAGAGCACATTCTGTTGCCGCACAGGGAGGCATCAATGCTGCCAAGAATTACCAGAACGACGGCGACAGTGTTTACCGTCTGTTTTATGACATGATAAAAGGCGGAGACTTCAGGGCCCGGGAGGCAAATGTTTACAGGGCTGCCGAGGTAAGCAACCAGGTAATTGATCATTTTACAGCTATCGGAGTTCCTTTTGCAAGGGATTACGGCGGAACACTTGATACAAGATCTTTCGGCGGAGTCCAGGTTTCAAGAACATTCTATGCAAAAGGCCAGACAGGACAACAGTGTCTGCTGGGATGCTATTCCTCGCTTAACAGGCAGATAAAAAAGGGAACCGTAAAAATGTTTCCGCGTCGCGAAATGCTCGACCTGGTGGTTATAGACGGCAGGGCAAGAGGAATAATAACCCGCAATCTTGTGACCGGTGAAATAGAGAGGCATTCCGCCCATGCTGTCGTCCTTGCCACAGGAGGATACGGGACCATCTATTATCTTTCCACCCTTGCCGTGAATTCAAACGCATCGGCAGCTTGGAAGGCACATAAGAAAGGAGCCTGCTTTGCAAACCCGAGTTTTGTCCAGATACACCCGACATGCGTTCCCCAGCTTAACGAGTTTCAATCTAAACTAACCCTTATGTCGGAATCCCTCCGGAATGACGGAAGAGTCTGGGTACCCAGAACAAAGGGCGACAAACGACCTGCCAACGACATCCCCGAGGAGGAAAGGGATTACTACCTTGAAAGAAGATATCCTGCATACGGAAATCTTGTGCCTCGTGACGTCGGATCACGAGCCGCAAAGGAGAGGTGTGATGCCGGCTATGGAGTCGGAGATACCGGACTTGCGGTTTATCTTGATTTCAGGGATGCAATAAACAAACAGGGAAAAAAGGCAATCGAAAGTAAATACGGAAACCTTTTTGAACTTTACAAGACCATAACAGGAAAGGATCCCTATGAAGAACCGATGATGATCTATCCCGCAGGACATTATACAATGGGAGGTTTATGGGTTGATTATGAGCTTATGACCACCATCCCGGGATTATATGCCATAGGTGAGTCGAATTTTTCTGACCACGGTGCAAACAGGCTTGGAGCAAGCTCGTTGATGCAGGCCGCCGGTGACGGATATTTCATACTTCCTGTCACTATAAATAATTATCTCGCTGACCAGATTAGAGTTCCTAAAATCCCTACTGACAGCCCTGAATTTGAAGAAGCTGAAAAATCTGCCAGGGAGAGACTTGCAAAACTGATCTCAATTAAGGGGAAACAGACTGCCTCATCCTTCCACAAGAGACTTGGCAAGATAATGTGGGATTACTGCGGCATGACTCGAAATGAAGAAGGCCTTAAAAAAGCCCTTGTGCTTGTAAAGGAACTCAAAAAAGAGTTCTGGAGCGATCTTAATGTTCCCGGGACGATAAATGAGTTAAACCAGGAACTGGAGAAAGCAGGCAGGGTTGCAGATTATTTTGAGCTTGCCGAACTCCTGATAACCGATGCCATAGAGAGAAAGGAATCATGCGGCGCACATTTCAGGGAAGAGTACCAGACTCCTGACGGTGAGGCACTCCGGAATGATAAGGAATTTGCTTACGTGGCCGTTTGGGAATATGCAGGTGAAGGAAAGCCTCATATTCTCCACAAGGAGGAACTTAAGTTCGAAGAAGTTGAAATGAAAGAGAGAAGCTATAAATGACAACATGCCTGATATTACATGTTGAGATATCTAACCTGATTTTAAAAGCAAAGACCGGTATATGAAGCTAACATTAAAAATATGGCGGCAGAAAGATGCCAGGGCAAAAGGATCTTTTGTGACTTACCACATGGACAACGTATCTCCCGAGATGTCGTTTCTGGAGATGATGGACGCACTTAACAAGAAGCTTGTTGAAGAAGATAAGGATCCTGTGGCTTTTGATCACGACTGTCGCGAGGGAATATGCGGCTCCTGCGGAATGTATATTAACGGACATCCCCACGGACCTGTTCCGGGAGTAACCACGTGCCATCTCTCAATGAGATATTTTAATGATGGTGACACTATATGGGTGGAACCATGGAGAGCCAAGCCATTTCCCGTCATCAGGGATCTGATTGTTGACAGAAGCGCCTTCGACAAGATTCAGGTTGCGGGAGGCTTTATTTCTGTAAATGCAGGGGCAGCACCTGAAGCCAATTCAATACCTGTGAGAAAGAAAAATGCTGATGAAGCGTTCGACTCAGCAATATGCATAGGGTGTGGGGCATGTGTTGCCGCCTGTAAAAATGCTTCAGCAATGCTTTTTGTCTCTGCCAAAATCTCCCAGTTTGCATTACTGCCGCAGGGCAGAGTGGAAGCAAAGGACAGGGTAAGGGCAATGGTTGAAAAGATGGATGAACTTGGATTTGGCAATTGCTCCAACACCGGAGCCTGCGAAGCAGCTTGTCCGAAAAAGATAAAACTGACAAATATCGCCCGGCTGAACCGCGAATACTATAAAGCCTATTGATAAATAATTCAGTTGTTATTAATACAGCGGCCTTTCACGTTTAACCGCAGCCAGGCCATCATAAATGAATGTCATCTTTTCCGCACCTCAATGCCGGCCAGTTTTTCATAATACTGGATTATCCCTCCATGGTCATCTTTCCCTTTTCCTTCGTCTCTTAAAACTTTCATAATCTCAAGGACCTTTTCTGACAGGAGTGCCGGCACTCCCAGTTCTTCAGCAGTTTTAAGGGCATTATTCAGGTCTTTTATATGAAGTTCTATTCTGAACCCGGGCTTGAAATTTCCGTTGAGAATAAGCGGCATTTTAGCATCCAGTGCAGTACTGCCTGCCAGGCCGCCTCTTATTGCCTCATAAACTTTTTCAGGATCCACGCCTGCCTTTGTTGCAAGGGTCATGGCCTCGCCAATGGCGGCTATATTCAATGCAACAATGATCTGGTTTGCCAGCTTTGCAATATTTCCGCTTCCGATGCCTCCTACAAGCCTTACCGATTTCCCCATTGCCCCAAGGATATCTTTCACCCTTTCAAAAGCTGTTTCCGGTCCGCCTGCCATTATTGAAAGAGTGCCGTCAATCGCCTTGGGCTCTCCTCCGCTGACCGGGGCATCTAGCATTGACACGCCCTTTTCAGCCAGCTTTTTGGATAGTTCAATGGTAGTAAGCGGTGCAATGGAACTCATGTCGATAAAAACTGATCCCGGTCTGATTCCATAGATCACACCTTCTTTGCCGGTCACAACCTCCCGCACCTCAGGTGAATCAGGAAGCATGGTAATTATCACATCCGTTCGGGAGGCAACATCAGCCGGAGAGTGTCCTTTTTCAGCGCCGGCCCCGACAAGTTCCTCCACCGCAAGTTGGTTGATATCATAAACTACCAGCTTATAACCTGCCTTAAGCAGGTTTTTTGACATTGGTTTTCCCATTATGCCAAGCCCGATAAAACCAATTTTTTCCATTATTTATGTTTTTAGAGATTAAACAGGTTTCAATACAACCTTCACTGCTTCTTTTGATTCACTCATCTCAAAGGCTTTTTCCCACTGGTCAATTCCAAGTTCATGGGTAATCAGTTTCTCAGTATCGACCAGCCCTTTCCCCATAAGGGTCAGGCATTTCTCCCATACATCCCATGTATGGCTGAAGTGGCCTCTGAGTATGGCAGATTTGGCAATCAGGGGGTCAAGACTGAAGCCGACAGGGTGCCTCCCCCAACCTATTTTGGTTATCTGTCCTCCCGGCCTTACTGCATCAATCGAAAGCTTCAGGGTAGATGAACTGCCTGCAAGGTCGAGTATCAGATCAGCGCCGTAGCCGTCGCCTGAGGCCATTATCTTTCCAAGAGGATCCTCCTTTGACGAGTCTATTGTCATAGTGGCCCCATATTCTTTTGAGAGTTCAAGCCTCCTTTCATCTCCTTCCGTTCCTATTACAATTATTTCAGCCGCGCCTGACAGCTGAGCCAGACGGGCACAGAGAATTCCTATGGCGCCAGGACCAATAATAACCACAAGATCTCCCGGTTTCACTGTACTGTTTGAGACCAGGGCCTTATAGGCAACACAGAAAGGCTCGGTAATCGAAGCAGCTTTCAGGGAAACATTATCCGGGACTTTATGAAGTATTCGTTCGGGGACTTTTACATACCTGGTAAAGGCTCCGTCAACGTGAAATCCGTATCCCTTTCTCTCCCTGCAGAGAGGATAGTTGTTCGTCCTGCAAAGCGGACATTTACCGCAATATTCGGCATGTGTTTCCGATGTAACCCTGTCGCCCACTGAAAAGCGGGTAACCTTGGCCCCTGTTTTCACTATAGTTCCGGAAAATTCATGTCCGAGAATAAATGGTTTTACAAATTTAAATGCAGAAGTATTCCTGTGAAGGTGCGGGTCGGTCCCGCACACACCTGCGTAAGCAACTTCTACCAGTGTGTCTGTCTCGCCAGGTTCTGGCACCGGAACATCTCTCAATTCAGTCGCTCCGGGCGCATCAGCATATTTGACAACAGCTTTCATATAATAAGTTTTAATTGTTTCAGGATATGATCAAACTTAAAATCCAAATCAGCAATCCGGCACTTGTGCCAAGGATAAAAGTGCCTGCACTCTGCAGTTTATATCCGGTTTTTATATCCATTCCTGACATCCGTGTAACAACCCAGAAAAAACTGTCATTTGCATGCGAGACAACCATTGCCCCGGCACCTGTGGCAAGAACTGCAAGAGCTTTCCCCGTATCAGTGTCAAGCCCGAGTGACGGAAGCAGTGGTGACACAACGGATGCAGCAGTTATCAGGGCAACAGTGGAGGAACCCTGGGCGCTCTTAATTGTTGCAGCAATGATAAAAGGCAGCCAGATTCCAATCCTTGCACCCGAGAAGGATGTCCCAATAGTATCAGCAAGTCCCGAGTTTTGAAGCACTTTTCCGAAAGCCCCTCCCGCACCTGTTATAAGTATTATTGTTGCAGCGCTCAGCAATGCTTTTCCAACCCATCCCTGCTCGGAACAGACGCCATCAGGACGTTTCTTTGGGAGTAGAAAAGAAATAAACACCCCCAACAGAAGTGCAATTGTCGGTTCCCCAATAAAACTGAGAAACTGCTTTAAAGCACCTTCTCCCATAGGCTTTGTGGGAAAATCCGATACCGACTTAAGCACTATAAGTATTATCGGCAGAAATATAGGAACGGTTGCTTTTAAAGGTGAGGGAGCCTCTTTCATTTTTTCTGCGATTTCGCTGTCTGATAATTCAGGATTTGGATCAATCTCTATTTTTGAACCCGCTTTACAGGCAAACAGCCAGCCGAAGAAGAGAGCCAGAAAGCTTACAGGGATTCCGAGGAGAATTACCATTCCAAGGTTTGCTCCGAGAATACCTGCCGCAGCTATTGGTCCGGGAGTTGGCGGAACAAGACAGTGTGTGGCAGTCAGACCAAGACTTAACCCGATTGCAGGTGCGGCCAGCGAGATCTTTGCTCTTTTTGACAGGGCCCTGTTAAGCGGTGAAAGAATTACAAATCCTGAGTCAGCAAAAACAGGTATGGAAACAAACCAGCCAATAACTGCCATTGCCATCGGAACTCTCTTCTCCCCGATCACCTTCAGAATCCTGTCTGCCAAGGTATAAGCTCCGCCAGAACATTCAAGAAAAACGCCTATGATAGTCCCGGCCACAATTACAATACCAATATATCCAAGAGTATTGCCAAAACCGGTATTGATCGACTGAACCACCTGTGAAAGAGGCATTCCTGTGAAGACACCGAATCCGATAGCTGCAAGCAAAAGGGCCAGAAAAGGATGCAGTTTAATCTTTGTTGATGATAAAACTATAAACAGAATGCATAAAACAAGTACAACCAGTATCAGCATGGTTCAGGGACCTTTTGCGTGACTATTTTACGATAAATGTATTGAATGAATATGGTTTGAGGCTTACGACAAGATTTTTCTTTCCGGTTTTAATATTCATTGAGATATTATTAAGTCCCGTGATTAAAAATCTGTTTTTCTTCTTCATTTGGAAATTGTTGAGCTATGAGAAGGGATCTCAGATTAAGTTTACTGATTCAGAAGGCTGTTTACGGCATTTATAATGTTCCGTGTTGTCAAACCATATTCTTCCAGCAGTTCATCATAATTATGGGCTGACTGGCCGAAACGGTCATTTATTCCAATGGAAGTAAATGGAATGCCTGTTCCGCGCAAGGCATAGGAAATTACAGAAGCCAGCCCTCCAATTAGAGAATGCTCTTCTGCCGTCACAATGCCTTTAATGCCTTTAGACAATTTTCTGATTTCATCCTCATCGACCGGCTTAAGTGAGCTTACATTAACCACTCTTACCGACACGCCTTTTTCCTGAAGCGCTTCCGCAGCTTCAAGGGCTTTTGCCGTCATAATTCCTGTGGCATATATCACAATGTCCTTCCCGTCTCTGAGCATATATGGCTTGCCGATGATAAATTCCTGATCCTCGGGGCAGATATCGGGCATATCATGGCGGTTAATACGAAGGTAAACCGGACCTTTGTATTCAGCCATTTTTCTGACCATTTTTCTTGTTTCATTGCCGTCGGCAGGAACCAGCACTGTCATATTCGGTATTGCCCTCATTATTGCGATATCCTCAACCGACTGGTGGGTTGCACCATCCCCAAAATCTGATAATCCTGCACTGGAGCCTACAATCTTGACATTAAGGGCAGGGATGCATATCCCCTGTCTTATCTGGTCAAAAGCCCGCCCGGCAGCAAAGACAGCAAAGGAATTCGTGAAGGGAATCTTTCCCGTGAGAGCGAGGCCTGCTGCGAATGAAGTCATATTTGCCTCTCCTATTCCCATTTCAAAAAAACGTTCCGGAAATTCCTGTTCGAACAAAACAGTCATTGTAGATTTGCCAAGGTCAGCTTCAAGGACAACTATGTCCTTGTTTATTCTTCCAAGTTCAAGCAGAGTTTCACCGTAAACCTGTCGTGGATTCTGGTATTTCATATTCTGATATCTGATAATTCTTTACAGGCGCGCACAAATTGTTCCTCAGTTAATTCCCCGTTATGGAATGCAGCCACATTTTCAGCAAAGGAGACGCCTTTCCCTTTTACTGTGTTGGCAATAATCATTTTTGGCTTTCCCGCGATTTTCTCTGAATCCTCGAGAGCCTTAATTATCTCACTGATGCTATGACCGTCGATCACTGAAACATGCCATCCGAATGCCTCCCATTTTTCCTTAAGCGGGTTGGTATCGTATCTTTCAGGTATTGGACCTGTGGCCTGCAGGTTGTTCCTGTCGAGAAATACAGTAAGGTTGTCGAGTTTATAGAATGAAGCCGCAAGGGCAGCTTCCCATATCTGTCCTTCAGCTATTTCTCCATCTCCTACTATACAGTAGACTTTGCTATTTCTGCCGTCAATTCTGAGTCCGGCAGCCATTCCGCAAGCCATTGAGAGTCCCTGCCCGAGCGATCCGGTATTCCCTTCTATGCCAGGAGTCGTCTTCATGTCCGGATGACCCTGAAGCATGGCTCCAAGCTTTTTGACATTTTCAAGTTCCTGCATCGGGAAATAACCCAGTTCAGCAAGGGCAGCGTATTGTATCAGGGCGGCATGCCCCTTGCTTAAAATAAACCTGTCGCGGTCTTCCCAGTGAGGATTATGAGGGTCATGCCTCATTTTATAAAAATAAAGGACGGTCACAATCTCACTAAGAGAGCACGATCCGCCCAGGTGTCCTTTCTGCCCAACACCGACCATTTTTATTACATTAAGCCTCAGCTTACAGGCGGTTTTGGCAAGTTCTTCCAGAGTCATTATATCTGTCTGTTTTTAAGGTAATTATTATTAAGCTCAGAATTTATATGATAAGTGCTGAAATTAAAAAAATTTTCGAACAACTATACATTTCATTCCAAATTTTATTTCATAAATACTCCCTGAATTGGCAATATTCTCTTTTTTAAAAGACCTTGCCGAAGGTTCAGCGATGAATTCCCTGCTTATTGTCAGGAGCATTGAGATTCAATTTCGGCAACAGTTTTCGGCACAGGTTTGCCCAGAAGCTTATGTCCTTTATCTGTAATAAGTATATCGTCTTCAATTCTTATGCCTCCGAACTCCTTCCAGCTTTCAAGTTTATTGTAGGGGATAAACTCCTTATGTTTTCTTTCAGCTTTCCATTTGTCTATCAGTTCAGGTATGAAATAGCATCCTGGTTCAATAGTGAAGACATAACCGGGTTTATGGGGCAGTGCAAACCTCAGAAATGCAAGTCCGAACTGGTCGCTTCTTTTAATCTTTTCATCATATCCGACATAGTTTTCGCCAAGTGCTTCCATATCGTGCACGTCAAGTCCCATCATATGACCGAGTCCATGAGGCATAAAAAGGGTATGTGCACCTGCTTTAACAGCTTCTTCAGTATCGCCTTTCATAAGGCCGAGTTCCTTTAATCCGGCCGCTATAATCCTGCATGCATTAAGGTGCAGGTCACGGTTTGACATGCCCGGTTTTGAAGCCTTGATAGATTCTGTGTTGGCTTTCAGCACGATTTCATAAATCTCTTTCTGCTTTTGTGAGAATCTTCCTCCCACGGGGGTGGTACGGGTGATATCAGATGAATAATGCAGGAGGCTTTCTGCGCCTGCATCCGTGACCATCATTCTGCCTTTTCTGAGGATATTGTTATGATTGTGATTATGAAGCGTCTGTCCGTTAATGCTAAGTATTACCGGGAAGGCGGGTCCTGCTCCTCCGGCATAAGCTATCCCTTCAATTGTTCCGAATATTTCCTGCTCTCTGACGCCGGGTTTGCACATCTTCATGGCAGTTACGTGCATATTGTATGTTACAGTCAAAGCCTTCTCAATCTCTTCGATTTCCACCTGCTCCTTCACCGACCTCAGTTCAACCACTGCCTTAATAAGATCAGTTGAGGCAAGCGTTTTCATCTGGCACGGATTTTCCTTAAGGAGGGCGCCAAGAGTCATCTTGGTCTCGCCCCTGTAAGGAGGCAGAAAATGCACTTTACGTTTCTTTGAAAGGGCATCCCTGACAAAATCCTCGAGCTTTGACATGGGTGCAGTATCAGTAATTCCGCAAGTTGAAGCAAGCTCCTTTACTGTGGGCTGTGGCCCCATCCAGATAATATCGTCGAGACTGAAATCGTCCCCGAAAATCCGGTCTTTTCCGGTGTCAAAATCCATTATCGCGGCAAACCCCGGAATATCAAGCCCGAAAAAATAAAGAAAATTACTGTCCTGACGGAAATGATACGCATTTGCAGGATAATTCATAGGAGCCTCAACATTCCCAATGAACAGGCCAATTCCTGATTTCATCAATTTGTGAAGAGAGGCCCGTCTTTTTACATAAACTTCGCTTTTAAACATGATGTTTTTATAAGAGTAATTATTTCCACTAAAATAGTATTCCTGCACCAGTGTTCCAAATTGCGGAATCTATAAAAATGTGCCTTCAGCGAAAAGTAATTCCATCCCAAAATCTCCTGAAGGGTACTTTTACAACTGCTTGTTATTAGGCACTTCTCCTTTGAAGGGTCGGGGGGAGGACAAAGAATTTACAGTATTTATTCCTTTTCGGAGCAGATACAAATAATTGGCTAAGGAAATTGAAA
>JABUEV010000018.1 GCA_013314865.1 Bacteroidales bacterium
TCGTTTCTTGCTAAAATCAGAGTTTTAGTTTTAAATATATCTCAGCAATTCCCTTGAACTTCGATCTGATGTAAATATAAAAAACTGTCTAATATTTACGATTCCTGACAGGATATTTCTGATTAAAAAGTGTTGGTTCTTTAAGTTCCCACAATGATGGATGCTCATCATCAAACCTTTTAAGAATCGCCCTCATTATTGTCTCCCTCAGGAATTCCGACTTGTTTCTGACCCGGTATCGTTCGCAGTAGATACCCAGTGCTTTCATTTCCCTGCTGTTTAACATCAATGAAAGCCTGTTCTTTCTTCGCATACACTCTTCCTTATGTAGGGGCCGTCTCAACTCTCTACTTGCGAAATTTGAAGACGAAAATATAAAAACCCCTAAAGGTTTCGCTTTCAAATTTGCATAGTTTTGAACAAAAAAAAGGAAGTCAGCTTTTAACATGCTGGCTTCCTGTTTTTTGTCCTCTTAAAAACTTTTATGTTCTATAGAATGCAGAAGTTAGCTTTAAAGCCTGAATCCTTATTGCTAAGCCTTTCCGGCGCTTCCAAGTACGTTTACAATCTTATGTTTGTAGAGTTCCTTGAGTTTATCACGAGCAGGACCGAGGTAATTTCTGGGGTCAAACTCACCGGGTTTTTCAACAAAGACCTTGCGGATAGCGGCTGTCATGGCAAGCCTTCCGTCACTGTCGATGTTAATTTTGCATACAGCTGATCTGGCAGCCCTTCTCAGCTGATCTTCTGAAACACCGGCGGTATTCTCCATCTTGCCTCCGTATTTGTTTATTTCATCAACTATTTCCTGTGGGACTGAAGAAGCGCCATGCAGAACAATGGGAAATCCCGGAATTCTTCTTTCACATTCTTCAAGGATGTCAAACCTGAGAGGCGGAGGTAATTCTCCCGGCTTTACTTTGAATTTAAAAGCTCCGTGCGAAGTGCCTATTGAAATAGCAAGTGAATCAACACCTGTTTTTTTGACAAAATCCTCCACTTCTTCCGGTCTTGTGTAGGAGGAGTGCTCTGCAGATACTTCGTCCTCGATGCCTGCAAGCACACCAAGTTCCCCCTCAACAGTAACATCAAACTTGTGGGCCAGCTCCACTACCTGTTTTGTAACCTTAATATTTTCCTCGTAAGGCAGATGCGACCCGTCAATCATCACTGATGAAAACCCCGATTCAATGCATGATTTGCATGTCTCAAAAGAATCTCCGTGATCCAGGTGCAGTACGATGGGTATCGGGTAGCCAAGCTCCTTTGCGTATTCAACAGCGCCCTTTGCAAGATACTGCAGAAGGGTCTGATTGGCGTATTTTCTTGCACCCTTGGAAACCTGAAGTATAACCGGTGATTTGGTCTCAACACAGGCGCTGATTATTGCCTGCAGCTGCTCCAGATTATTGAAGTTAAACGCCGGGATTGCATATCCTCCCTCCATGGCCTTTCTGAACAATTCTCTCGAATTTACCAGGCCCAATTCCTTATAATGAAGCATGATATTAAATTTTAAATAATTAAGCCGCGAAAGATAACTATTTTAACCTTTTCAGCCAAAATATAAAGAAAAAATAACCTGCAACAAGATTTCAACAGTAACAATCAATTCCATTTAAAGCTAATTTCTTATCTTCGTAACCTTGTTTACAAGGGCTTTATCACGATAAGACTAATGCAATATATAAAACAGTATTCATTTATTGATGGTGCCCGTCACTTCAATTAATTAATCAGGATATGAAGAGAATTTCAGTTTTCGTAATATCAGGTCTGATCTTAGTACAGGGATTTATTTCGGCCCAGCAGCGTTCATGGTCACTGGAAGAGTGTATCAAGTATGCCATCGACAATAATATACAGATCAAACAACAAGTACTGCAGACAAGATATCAGAAAAATGCTCTTGATCTTGCCAGGCTCAAACTTCTTCCCACTCTTAACGGTCAGGCAACACACAATTATTCTTTCGGCCGGGCTCTCGATGAGACAACTTATCAATTCACAGAACAGGAAAACGTTCAATCGAATAATTTTTATCTGGGAGGGTCACTTAATATTTTCAACGGCCTTCAGAATCTAAATTCAATAAAAAAGAACCGTTATGAACTGCTTGCCAGTGATGAGGATCTTAAAAACATTCAGGACAACGTGGCACTGAATGTGGCACTTGGTTATTTGCAGGTACTTCTAAACAAGGAACTTGTCTCAGCAACTGCAGGCCAGCTTGACATAACAAAACAGCAGATTGAAAAAACAAAAAAAATGGTGGATGCAGGCAGTGTTCCGCGAGGAAATCTTCTTCAGATAGAAGCGCAGGCCGCGCAGGAAGAACTGCAGTTAATAAGCATTAAGAACCAGCTCGACATCTCGGTCCTAAACCTTACTCAGCTTCTTGAGCTTAAATCTCCTGAAGGATTTGATATTGTCACCCCCGATATACATGTTGACACCAACACTATCATTACCGGCAACATAAATGAAATATATGAAGCCGCATTGATGACCAGGCCGGAAATAAAGAGTTCCGAATACAGACTAACATCCAGCGAGTATGATCTGAAAATTGCACAGGGAGGAAGAAGTCCGCGTCTTTCCATGAATCATTCTTTCAGCACCGGTTATTCAAGTATCCGGCAAAGGATATTAGGCATAGACCCCGTTACCGGCCCGATTTACGGCAAGTACAACTTTGCCGACCAGCTGAACGACAATATAAATTACGGGGTGGGATTTTCTCTCTCCATCCCCATCCTGAATGGCTGGCAGGTCAATAAAAACATCTCCAACACCAGAATCGCCATCGAAAACAGCGAGTATACACTTGAAGGAGCAAAAAAGCAACTCTATAAAAATATCCAGCAGGCATATGCCGATGCTGTTGCTGCCCTGAAAAAATACAGTGCAAGTATAAAAGCCGTAACTTCGATGGAGGAATCTTTCAGATACACTGAGCAAAGGTTCAATGTTGGCATGATAACACCTTTTGACTATAACTCGGCAAAAACACAGCTTCTGAATGCACAGTCAGACCTTGCCCAGTCAAAATATGAATTTATCTTTAAGACAAAAGTTCTTGATTTTTATAAAGGCGTACCTATTAAACTTGACAACACTATTAACTTCTAAGATACCTGTCCATGAAAACTAACAAAATCCTGAAGATATTGGTTCCGCTTACCATTGTGCTGATTATTGTTGCCATTGTTGGCAAGAAACAGGGCTGGTTCGGGAAAGGAGTAACGGTAAAGGTAGCTGTTGAAACGGTGGAAAAGAGGACTATTGTCGAGACCATCAGAGCCAATGGTAAGATACAGCCTGAAAAGGAAGTTAAAATAAGTCCCGACGTCTCCGGTGAAATAGTAGAATTAAATGTCAGGGAAGGGGATAATGTTGTGAAAGGTCAACTCCTCCTCAGGATAAAACCCGATGTTTATATTTCTCAAAGAGACCGTTCACTGGCAGCTATTAGTTCGGCACGGGCCCGCCTGGCACAGAGTGAGGCACAGTTCACCCAGGCTGAACTTGCGTATAAAAGAATGAAACAGCTTTATGAGGAGCAGACTGTTTCAAAATCTGACTTTGAACAGGCTGAAGCATCATATTCTGTTGCCAAAGCTGAGGTTGATGCTGCCAGGTATTCGGTTATCAGTGCCGAGGCAGCTTTGAAAGAGGCTGAAGAAAACCTGGTTAAAACCTCAATTTATTCACCCATGACAGGCACAGTATCAATGCTACTGGTGGAACTCGGAGAAAGAGTTGCAGGCACGGGTCTGATGGCAGGAACTGAAATGCTTAGAGTTGCTGACCTGTCAAGAATGGAAGCCAGAGTTGAGGTAAATGAGAATGATATTGTCCGTGTAAGCCTCGGTGATACTGCAATAATAAACGTTGACGCATACATAAATGACAAGTTTAAGGGAATAGTGACCGAGATAGCCAATTCTGCAAAAACCACGGGCGTATCTGCCGAACAGGTTACAAATTTTGATGTCAAGATATTTATCCTGCCAGATTCTTATAAAAAGCTTGCCGAAGAGAGCGGCATGAATCCCCTCAGGCCCGGAATGTCAACCACTGTTGAAATACAGACTGAAACCAAGTCTGATGTGGTCGCGGTGCCGGTCCAGTCTGTAACTACAAGGACTGACACAACAAAACTGGCATCCTCAAGATCTGCTGATGATATACGGACTCTGGTGTTTATTACAGATGGTCAGAGAGCTCTGGCACGGGATGTTAAAACAGGCATTCAGGATAATAATTATATTGAAATCATTTCCGGAGTATCTCCCGGAGATCGGGTAATTTCAGCTCCTTTCAGTGCCATAAGCAAGAAACTTTCTGACAGCACCCTTGTAGAGATTGTAAAGAAAGAAGAGCTTTTTTCAGTTAAATAAGATCAGATAGTTCACTGAAATGATCTTATGCATTGAAACCTCCACAAAAGTTTGTTCAGTTGCCCTGGTTTCACCTCATGGGCCCGTGGCCGTCAGAGAATCAGATGAAGGTAAATCACACGCTTCATTACTGACCATTTTTATCAAAGAGATCCTGAGCAGAGCCGGTATTGAGGCAAAAGACCTTGATGCAGTAGCAGTAAGCAAAGGGCCGGGATCATATACAGGCCTGCGCATAGGAGTTTCTGTCGCTAAGGGTATAACCTATGCAGTATCAGTTCCATTAATTGGCATAGAGACTACACATTCAATGTTTTACGGTATTGATGAACCGGTCAGACACAGATACAATGCATTCGAAGATTCACTATTTGTTCCGATGCTTGACGCCAGAAGAATGGAGGTTTATTATTCGGTTTTTGACAGCAAAGGCAGTATCATAAAAGAAGTAAGGCCTGAAATAATAACAAGTGACCATTTTATGGAATATCCGGAAAAACTCAAAATATTCATCTTCGGAGACGGGGCAGAAAAATGCAAACCTGTTCTTAAAAGAAAAAACATTATTTTCATTGATGAGTACAGAATTACCGCATCACATATGTATATACCTGCATATGAGGCCTTTTATGAGAAAAAGTTTGAAGATATTGCGTACTTTGAACCTTTCTATTTCAAAGATTTCATTGCTACAAGGCCTGGAAGGAAGATTTCTGGCAAATAATTTGCTCTGAACCTTTTACATAAATTCAAAGATGAAAAGGTTAATTAAATTTATTCTGTTATTTTTTTTAATCCCATTCTTAGCAGGTGGGCAGGCTTCCTCATATAAACCCGGAGAAAAAATCACGTATGCAATACATTATGGTTTAATTCAGGGAGGTGTGGCATCGCTTGAGTTAAAGACTGACACTTTCAGGGGAAAGGAAGTATGGCATTCCGTGCTTATTGGAAAAACCGTTGGTGTAGCTGATGCTGTGTTTAAAGTGAAGGATATTTACGAAAGTTATATGGATCCGGTGACGGGGCTTCCGGTTTTTTCAATCAGAAACATCCAGGAAGGAAGATACAGGAAATATAACGAGGTTATATTTGATCATACTTCAAGGTCTGATTCAGCAATACTTACAAGTGATCTGACGGGAGTACACATTACTCAGCCGGGCATTCATGATATCCTCTCATGCTTTTATTTCTTCCGTAACTATCATCTGCCCTATCACAAAAGTTTCAAGGAAGGAGAAGTGATCACTATTGTAACATGGTTTACGGATGAGCTTTATCCTATAAGGCTGAAATATGTGGGGACAGATGAAGTTAGAACCAGAGCCGGGAAAATAAGGTGCCTTAAATTTAATCCCGTAACTGAGGTCGGAAGGCTCTTTAAAACCGAAGAAGATGTTACAATATGGTTTTCTGCTGATAAAAATTATTTACCGGTTAAAATACGATTTAATATATTTGTCGGAGCTTTTTCCTGTGAACTTACAGGTGTTGAAGGATTAGCTTATCCTCTTGAGACGAGTACCAGAAATGATTAATATTTTAGAACTTATTACAATATATGGCAACCACGGCAGATTTTAAAAACGGACTGGTCATTGAGTTCAATGATGATCTGTATTCGATAGTTCAGTTTCAGCATGTTAAGCCCGGGAAGGGCCCTGCTTTTGTAAGGACTAAACTCAGGAATATAAAGACCGGCAGAATAATAGATAATACATTCTCATCCGGCACAAAGGTCAACCTTGCCAGGGTCGAGAGAAGACCTTATCAGTATCTCTACCAGGATGAACTTGGATATTACTTTATGCATCTGGAGACATTTGAACAGATTCATGTTCCTGAAGATCTTATTGAAAACCACGAGCTTCTGAAAGAGGGTCAGAATGTGGAGGTGGTCGTGCATGCTGATACCGAGAATATAATATCAGTGGAACTTCCACCGTTTGTAATAATGGAAGTGACTTATACAGAGCCCGGTCTTAAAGGAGATACCGCAACAAATACTCTGAAGCCTGCAACAATTGAAACCGGAGCTTCAGTAATGGTTCCTCTTTTCATCAATACGGGCGACAAAATAAAGATAGACACGAGAGACTGGACATACGTTGAAAGGGTAAAGACATAAATCTGTGAATGGATAAAAAAAAGAGTTCAAAGGACAGGTTAAGGGAATCGAAGTTCAAGCTTGATGCCCTGCTTGACATTACTCTTTCAATAAATGCCAATCTTCCTACTGAAGCCCTTCTGGCAAAGTATGAATCAATCCTTAGGAATAGCCTGGGAATAGGTAAAATTTTAATTTTCAAGCATTCTGTTACCTGGGAATGTATTCTTAACGGCGGTTTTCCTGCCAGACTTGAACAAAAAATTAATGTTGAAGCCGATTTACTGAAATTTACTGAAATTGAATTTGTAACTGAAGACAATTATTTCGAAGGAATTGACATAATAGTTCCTGTCTTTAACAACAATTCTCCCCTTGCATTTGTGCTGATCGGAGACATCGAAGAAGAAGGCGAAGGCGTAAGTCCTGTTATCAGGCATCTTAATTTCATCCAGACTATTTCAAGCATAATACTTGTTGCAATTGAAAACATAAGGCTTTTTAAAGAAAGTTTGAAGCAGGAGGCTATCCGGAAGGAGCTGGAACTGGCTGCCCGCATGCAGAAGATGCTGATTCCTGATAATAAGGATATGCCACGGAATAATAAAATTTCGATGCATGGCTTTTATTATCCCCATTACGAAGTAGGCGGTGATTATTACGACTGCATAAAGCTCTCAGACTCACGTACCGGTTTCTGTATAGCTGACGTCAGCGGGAAAGGAATCTCTGCTGCAATTCTTATGTCAAATTTTCAGGCTAGTCTCAGGGCCCTTTTTACTCACGAAATTAAGCTGGGGGTACTTCTTGAAAAGCTGAACACTCTTATCAATGCAAATGCTTCCGGTGAAAGATTTATTACCTTTTTTGTGGCACGTTTTGATTCCGAGAAAGACATTCTGGAATATATAAATGCAGCACATAACCCGCCGGTTCTTTACAATACAGTGACCGGGGAAATAAAACATCTTCAGACAATGTGTGTCGGCATCGGAATGCTTGAAGATTTTCCTGAAGTGAAGGAAGAAACAATACCGGTAAAGGACTATTCGAAAATCGTCTGCTATACCGATGGCCTTTCAGAATTGAAAGACGAAACCGGAACAGAAATCTCAACAAGAGAAATCATCAGGTCTATAACTAACAAAGATCCTGTCAGTAAAAACATTCAGGAGATGTTTGAAAGACTGGGCATACCTGATAAAAATCCGGGGCTGTTTGATGATGTCTCAATTATTGCGGCAGATATTCTGCGTTAAAGGTCACAGGACTCTGATAAGATAATAATTCTTCCTGCCTTTCTGAACCAGAATATATTTATTGTTCAGCAGGTAACTCGTGTCAACTGTTTCTTCAGGATTTTCAATTTTTGTCTTATTTATGCTTAATCCTCCCCCCTGAACCAATCTTCTTACTTCTCCCCTTGAGCTGCAAATCTGAGAATGATCTGCACAAAGAGCAGTTGCTGTGATACCTTTACTGACAACTTCCCTGTCTACATCATAAACCGGAACTCCTTCAAAAACTGTCAGAAAAGTAGCTTCATCCATTCTCTTCAAAGTTTCCGTAGTTCCTTTTCCGAACAATATTTGTGATGCTCCTACAGCATTCTGGTATTCCTCCCTGGAATGGACCATAACAGTAACTTCTTCGGCAAGCCTTTTCTGAAGGATTCGTTCGTGAGGAGATTTCTTGTGTTCAGCAACAAGATGATCTATCTCATCGCGATCAAGCAGTGTGAAGATTTTTATATATTGTTCAGCGTCTGCGTCTGAAACATTAAGCCAGAACTGATAAAACCTGTATGGAGAAGTCTTTGCAGGATCGAGCCATACATTCCCCGACTCGGTCTTTCCGAACTTTGATCCGTCGGCTTTCTTTATCAGAGGGCATGTCAGAGCAAAAGCCTCGCCACCTGTTTTACGTCTTATCAGCTCAGTTCCGGTTACGATGTTTCCCCATTGATCGGACCCTCCCATCTGAAGCTTGCAGCCTAAATCCCTGTAAAGGTGCAGGAAATCTGTTCCCTGTACAAGCTGGTAAGAGAACTCTGTGAAGGACATTCCTTCGCCTGCTTCCGATCCCAGTCTTTTTTTTACCGAGTCCTTTGCCATCATGTAATTGACGGTGATATGTTTGCCTATTTCACGTATGAAGCCAAGGAAAGAATAGTCTTTCATCCAGTCGTAATTATTGACCATGATAGCTCTGTTCGGTCTTTCAGGACTGAAATCAAGGAATCTCATCAGCTGTTTTTTTATCGCCTCCTGATTATATCTGAGGGTTTCCTCGTCGATCAGGTTTCTCTCTTCTGATTTACCGGAAGGGTCTCCAATCATTCCGGTTGCACCTCCTACGAGTACTACAGGTACATGTCCGGCACGCTGAAAATGCACCAGAAGCATAACCTGAACCAGGTGACCGATATGCAGTGAATCAGCAGTAGGATCAAATCCAATATAACCGGTAGTAACTTCACGCTGAAGTAATTCTTCAGTTCCGGGCATGATATCGTGCAGCATGCCTCTCCATTTCAGCTCCTCAATAAAGTTCATAAACCTGATTTTTTTCAGATCTGCAAATATAGCAAACCGATCTATATCATGACCTCATCCGGATTCTTTTTCAGCCTGTCGAAGGTCTTGTCGTTTGTTCCTTCTCCGATGACAGGGAAAATGGCCGGAGCAATATCGGCAATCGGATTATAGAATTTTGACTGTTTGATTTTTTCCTCCGGAAGGAAAGGATGTTTTGCATGGATGGCATTCAGCACAACAAATAAAATACTTAACAACAGAGCTGTTTTGAACACTCCGAAAACCATTCCCAGAAGCCTGTTCAGAAATCCGAGAGAAACAGCTTTTACAAATCTGTCGGCAACAATTCCGACGAAATGAATGATTATTACAATTATTCCAAAAGTAATCAGGAATGCCAGTATTCCCACGTACTTGCCTGTCATGTCAAAAAAATCGTACAGTTTTTCGGCTGTCAGGCCTGAGAATTTTATTGCGCCCCATATTCCAAGCACCAGTGCTGTGAGTGAGGCAAGCTCTTTTACCAGTCCGTCGGTAAATCCCTTGAAAAGGCCCAGAACCAGCAGAATCAGAATTACAAAATCTATCCAGTTCACTGCAAAGAAAATTAATTGATGAAAGTATAAAGAAATGTGATTAATGCAAAAAGAATTTTATCTGACGGTAATAAATGCAGGATAACATATCATAGCTATCCTTATGTTGTAAAATTATCACAGTAATCAATTAATACAGCTTATGCAGTGTCATAGTTAAGCAGGTCAATGCCATATTATAAGTTTAGTCGATTTGTAATCCTGAAAAAAAGATTTATTTTTACAGCCCGTTATTTTCGGCCTCATAGTTCAACGGATAGAACGGCGGTTTCCTAAACCGTAAATCCAGGTTCGATTCCTGGTGGGGCTACAAAGGTAAGCGCAGCTTTTAAGCAATTGAGCAGGCGCTTTTTTATTTTAAGATCATTTATGATCAGGTTTTCTGCCTTTGTCTTTTTAGAAACCTCACAATGTTCTCCCGGAAAGCAATAATTCTCTAATCCGTATTCAGGTCATCATATCAAAAGATATATTGTAATTTTGCATAAACTGTTATTGTCATGGCCGACGTCAGCATTCTTATAGTTGAAGATGAACAGCGAGTGGCAGAGATTCTCAAAAAGCAGATCGAAGAGGCAGGCTACAAAGCTGATATAGCACTTGACGGATATATAGGAAAAAAACTGGCAGAGAAAAACAAGTATAATCTCATCATTCTTGATATTAATCTTCCACTCATTAATGGTTATGACCTCTGCAGGGAGATCCGTAAAAGCGACAGCAATGTACCTGTCATTATGCTTACGGCATTTGGCACTCCTGACAACAAGATTGAAGGATTTGACGCAGGCGCAGATGATTATATCATAAAGCCTTTTGACTTCAGGGAACTGCTGGCTCGAATCAATGTCTTTTTAAAACGTTCGGATAACACTTCCAGGTCGTCAGATAAACTTAAACTGGCTGATCTTGAAATGGATCTGAATACTAAAACCGTGATTCGCGGAAACAAAAAGATTGATCTGACTGCAAAAGAGTTCCAACTGCTTGAAACATTCCTGAGAAACAAAGGGAAACTTCTGTCAAGGGAGTTCATTATTGAGAAAGTCTGGGGTATTGACTTTGAAGCTGCAACAAATATAATTGATGTGTATGTCAATTATCTGAGGAAAAAGATTGACAAGGATTTTGAGCCTAAGCTAATTCATACAAAGTTTGGATTCGGATTTTACTGCAGTGAAACCAAAATGTAGACCATGACAATAAAAGTAAGACTATCACTGCAATTCACTCTGCTTGTAACAGTAATATTATTGTTCTTTTCGGTGCTGGTCTATTATTTTTCCTACACAAGCCAGGTTGCAAAATTTCGCAGAAGCCTGTTCGACAGCGCCAGGAATACGGCAACGCTTTTTATAAATGTGGAGGAGATTGACTCTCTTTTGCTGAATAAAATCCAGCAATCAACAGTTTCATGGGAAAGAGAAGAGCTTGCGCTTACAGATTCAGCGTTTAATCTTATCTATGGGAACAATCTTCAATACCTCTCCGACAGTTCGACTTTTGAAAATTATGCCAGGGAATCAGTGAATTATTTTTCAATCAGAGAGAAAGATGGGGTTTGTTATAAACATTCCTACGGCAACCGTACTTATTTTGTTTATGCTATGGCATTCGACAGGTCGCGCAGTGAAAACCTTGAGGAACTGAAGAGGTTCCTGTTCTGGAGTATCATAATAAGCATATCCCTTTCAGTGATTCTGTCATATTTGTTTTCCAAGAGAGCAATAAAACCTATTTCAAAGATTATTAAGAACGTTAAGGAGATCAATTCATATAAGCTTGGCACGAGGCTGGATGAAGGGGCACGTAAAGATGAGATTGACCAGCTGGCAATCACGTTCAACGAGATGCTCTCAAACCTTGAAATAGCTTTCAGGAACCAGGAAGATTTCGTATCAAATGCATCACATCAGCTCCGCACGCCGCTTGCAGTTATGATAGGTGAAAGCGACTATATTTTAAGCCATGAACAGAAAAAAGAAGAGTATGTCACTCATATTGCAAGATTATTCAATGATCTTAAGAATATGAACACTCTTCTTAACAGCCTTCTTGAGCTTGCCCAGATAAACAGGAGCGACAATATAAATCTGATGCCTACGCGGCTTGATGAATTAATCTTCAATGCCATCCAGCAGACAAAGAGCAAATATCCGGGTCGAAGGATAATACCAAAAATTCAGTATCCTGAAAATGAAAACGATTTGATTGTCAGCGTCAATTCGGGTCTTCTGTCTATGGCTTTCAGCAATATTATCGACAATGCGTGCAAGTTTTCAGATGATGATGTTACAGTAGAGTTTGAGATCCTGAATGATCTTATCAAGGTAATAATTTCAGATAAAGGAATCGGGATTCCGGCAGAAGAGATAGAGAACGTCTTTCTTCCTTTCAACAGAGGCTCCAACGCCAGGTTTAAAAGCGGATATGGTATAGGTCTTGCTCTAGTAAAAAGGATTATTGACCTTCATGATGCAAAAATCAATGTTATCAGCTCCGAAGAAGCAGGGACGAAATTTGAACTGACATTTAAAAGAGTCCGTTAAACGGATTCTCAGAATTATTTTATTACCGCCTGTCTGCTGACCGGAGGAATTAAACCCGAATGAATCCCGAATAATCTTTTGTGAGTTTCCCTGGCAGCATTCACAAGTTCACGGTACGGCTGATCGGTGACATCCACAAATCCAATATTATAGTTTTCTCCGTCGTTACGGCCTGTTGAAGGCTGATCCCACCACTGGAACCAGTGAGTGCCGATAAGAGAAGGATGAGCAACGGCGTTTTCCACATAATACCTGTAAGCGACTCCCCTCTCTTCCTGACTTATCGTCTGTTTCAGTCCTGGTGACAGTCCGCGGCCCGGAGTTCCAAAATGGAATTCTCCTATGATAATTGGCAATCCGGTCAGTTCGTCTATCTTTATTAGAATTTCCGGAGAAGCTGAGTAATTGTAAATGTTCAGGCTGAAGACATCAAATCCTGCTTCGGCTGAGGCTTTGATAATTTCATCAGGAGGGTTTCCTCCAAATCTCAGTCCAAGATTAAGATGATTTGGGTCGTACTTTTTGATGGCTGAATTTATTATCCTGATAAACTTTGTATAAGTGTTATAGACAAACTCCCTTCGCCGATCAGGGGTATCATCATCAGCCAGGAAATTCTGAAGTGCCTTTTTCATGGGTGTTTCCTTTCCTTCCAGAATCACCCTGACAAGTTCCTGTTCGCGGCCAGGCCATGGTGGTTCATTTCCGACAAAATAACCAAGGAGGAAGGGATCATTTTTAAGGGGTTCGCACTGACGTTTTGCAGACTCGTCGACCTTTGCCGGATATTCAGGGTCATAAACATCAGGCATTCCCATTGTTTGAGCATCAAATCCCCATGCTCCAAGTGTTGCAACATACGGTTTTCTCTGGCTCCGGCCAAAATTAGCATCAGACCAGTTGGCGATGGTATTAAGCCCCCAGTCTTCCATTCTCCTCACCGTAAAATCCATCCACTTGCGATAATAATCCTCTCCAAACCTTCGGTACAGATTCCAGGTGTAAAAAGCTGTCTTCCCCAGGCGCTTATCGACTTTGGAAAGCTCTTCGGGGACAAATTCCCTGAAAATATATTCCCGGCCTTCCGGCCTTGCAAATGAGCCGCCCGGATTAATTCCTGTGCTTCCTGCTGAAATAAAATAATAACCTTCCGGGTCAATAAACCACCATTTCCCGTCTATTTTCTCAACCCTGAAGAAGCCTGTTGCTTTGGATTTTGCTTCCAAAAAGCCACCGTATTTCGAG
>JABUEV010000019.1 GCA_013314865.1 Bacteroidales bacterium
CCAGTTTAAGAATTTTTCTGCTGTTCAGGCCTTTTCCCGTATATGGATTGCAGCGTTTTGCTTTTCTAAATGAAATATAATGAAGGGCTTTTGATACATTCTCTCTGTTACGTATGATTTCTTTTTTTTCATTCGAATCTATTGCGGTGAACCTGAATCCAAATTTCTTTAGTATATATGTCACAATACCCTCCTGCATAAAAGTAATACCCTGCTGAATAAGGTTATGGTCTATGCAGTATTTTACTGCATAGAGGAAATTAAGATCATTCTCAGGTTTAAATTTATCAATCTTCTGTCGTATTTTTTCCATAAAGGGACTGAAGGGTGGCACCAAATCTTCCTTTTCAATGCTTTTTGAAATATCTACAGCATTTGCTGCTTCCTTTGAAGAACAAATATTAAAACCTCTTACAGTTGCCAAATTCACTGATACTTTTACAATGGATTTTGACAAATCAAGAATTCTTAACGCAGAATTTCTTTCATCTTCAGAGCCAGACCTAAAACCGGGCAATGCACTTTTTTCGGCAAGCTTTTTAATTCTTCTTGGATCGCCAAAATTAATGTATTCAAGTGCACCACTTGTCCATTCATTTAGTAGTGCAATATCATTAAGGTTCCAAACAGGTGTTATTTCTACTCCGTTTTCCAATACTTTTGCCTGGTCAGCTCCGTAAAATATGCCCCTCACAAAAGTTTCCTTCAGAAATGAAGAATAATTTAAAAGTGTCATAAGAAGCAGAGGACTTGCCCTGAATCCATGTGTAATGTCGATGTATATTTCATCATTTTCATTTAGCCTTTCGAAGATTATTCTGAAAGTATCCCAAATCTTTTTTTCAGTAACTATCTCTGGAATAATTACAGCTTCATGACGGGCTGGAAGATTAAGATCAATCAGAACTTCATTGAGGCCCTTTTTTATGGTCCCATCGTTATTAATTAAGTTGTTCCAGTTTTTTTCTTTTGCCTCCTGAGTTGTGAAAATGTATATTATATCGCTTTCTTTCCAGTTTTTACACAGAGATGAGGCAATAGCACTCAGAACAAAATTTGTTACATAAGTTTCACCCGAGGGCATTTTATAAGTACATAGTCTGTAACTGCTGGTTCCCAAGAAGGCAAGAAGAGTCTTTCTGTTCATAATTATAACTTATTTAAAATTACTATCTGCATATAGTAATATTGAATTCAATGTGTCATGCCAGACATAACCTGACGTTTGGAGTACTACATCAGGCTAAATTTCAAGCAGGAGAAATCCAAGTGGATTGAACTCAGTTTTGGTAATTTTTGAATCTTTTCCATTAATCTTAACTGTTCTGAAGAACAGTCTGCGGGATTTGTATTTTAGTCTTCTTCCTGAGCCTGTATTAATATGGTCTCCTGGATACTGCCAGTCTCCTGTTATCCCATGAAAACCAGATCCGAATCCAAGATGGAGCAGGCAACGGTTATTATCTGACGGAATGCTCTTTATTAATTTGTTTATACCTGAAATTACACCAGCACTATGTTCAGACCCATTATCATAATGATTAAAAAAATCAAGTTCTGCTTCAAGGTAACGTTTAGAATGCCAATTAATTATATTAAATATTTTTTCAATTGTAAGATCGTTAAAAAAATCAATCCTGCCCTGCAGGGTTGCTTTTTTTTGTTTCAGATAATCAAAGCGTTGGTTATTAATTTTTAAAATAAATGAAGATGTTGCGGTTGGCGTAATAGTTTCCAGAATAGTCAAAAATCCGGTGGCGTTGAAATTAGTTGAGGTTTCTTTTCTCGCATTAGCCCATCCTGCTGTCCATTCATTGTTAATCAGTGCAAGATTGAAAAGCTTGGTTTTACTTATTCTTGATTCTTTAAAAAAAGCATCTGTTATGTGAATGAAAGACATCAGGTTATTTGATATTTCTCCGAAAGCGTCTCTTTCATCTCTAACCTTGTATTTGTTTTTAAGCCATGCGTAAATGACGGACCTGATTGAACCTTTTATTGATGATCCGGGGATGTATACCTGTCTTCCATTTTCCCCGGCCGTCGATATCATAGGTAAAATTTCTTCATTTACAGGTCCTGATGGAGATGGAATTTCAGATATTGCTGCCAAGTTAAGAATCTCCTCTTTGAGTATTTTGCGGTTTTCAAAGAACTTAACGGGTGTTCCGGCAGAGAGAAAGGAAATAAATAAGTTTTTATCTTCCTCCGGTAACAATTTGAATACCCTTGACTGGTCAATTATAATGACTTTCTTTCCATCATCTCTGTATAGATAATCGACACCGGGAATAAGTTTTTTCTCCTGCCCGGCCCCAACATGTATCGGTGTTATTGCAGTTGCTTTGATTAATTTACTATTTTCCATTTCATTCAGGTTTTATAGGGAGGAAAATACTTTTACCGCTGCGGTAAATTGCATTATGGGTCTGAATATTTAATGGTTTCAGGTCTGTAACTTTTCCCTTGACAAGATATTCTTTGCCATTTATTCTTAACACCGAACCCGGAACAAGCATATGTACAGTTCTTTTTCTCAAAGTGTTATATGGTTCGCTTATCCAACCTCCTCGTCTCATTATATCATAGGATGTATGTTCACCGATCATGTCAATTAAATCCATTTCCGATTCGGGTATAAATGCAGAAAGAGAGATGAAATATTCTGATTCATCAGGGCAGTTTATTTCAATTTTGTCAAGTGAAAATTCAAACCTGCCATTGCCTACTGATCGGTCTGATCCTATTCCATTTTCAGAAAGGAACACTAGTGCTTGTATAAACCTGTTTCTTTCAGTCTCATTGTCAGTGATCAGGATAAAGAAAAGTCCGGTATTAGAATAAAAATAAAGCTTTTCCATATAAAAAGGCACAGAGTTTTCTGCAGGATTTCTGGGTCTCATTATTCTCGGAGTTACAGTTGAGGAAACGATACGTAGCTTATCTACTTTAAAACTCTCCGGATCACACAGGTAGTCGCCTTTAAACTGTTCATTCTTAACAACATTCAGTTTCCCGAAAAGTCTTTTTTCAAAAATCTCTTTCTGATAAAATCTTGTTTTTCTGAATTTTTTAATTAGCTCTGCAGGTATTTTTTCAGGAAGTTTATCTTTAACTGGTTTTGGGAGGAAGTAAAAGTATCTTCCATTGCCAGACAGGAATGGAAACAATCCTGACACTGCAAATCCATGATTATCAGAAATCCATTCTGGTTTGCCTAGTGATGCCCATGCCTGCATAATAGATGCAGTCAGGGCATCGGAATGAATCAGAGTTTCACTGCGGGCATAATCCGATCTTGGGTTGCTTATATGAAGTGGAGTTGTGAAATGCAACCTTACTATCTCAAGTTCTATTTTCATTTTTTATTAGTAATCTTCAACTTTTTTGATTTCAGGATTGTTAAAATTCAGATTGAATTTAATCTTGCCATAACCTCTTGATCCGCTTCCTCCAAGATAATCATCTTCAAGAAGTTTTATTCCTTTTTGAAGAAGCCTCAAAAAACTGTTTCGTTTTTCAAAAGGTTTTTCCTCACTTCCATCACTGAAAACATTTATTACAAATTCAACCTCAAACAATGCTCCGGCAGGAACACGTTCAATTTGTCTGGGGTGTTCTGCCGTTCCCCTCAATCTGTTTATTACGTTTTCGAATTTTATTTCAGTAAAAGGCATATCTGTAAAACTGCTTTCCGATAGTTTCTTAGCCCATTCATCAGTAAGGTACGAATCCCTTACCAGGAGTCTTGAAGGCAGGCCATCATCACCTGAGGCTCCGAATAAAATAGGGATAATGCTGTCTTTAGGGTAATCTTTAACACGAAACTTGCTTTCAGCATTAGCTCCTTCTGAGATTTCAAGCAATGATCTTATTTTGCCTTTAAGAGAGCTTCCCGGAATGTAAGGCTGATTGTTGTCTTTTCTCCTTACAACAGGAGAGTCAATGCCTCCTATTTCCACATTCTCCTTGGAATCACCTATATGCATACCTGTTAACAGTTCAAGTGTGCCTTTGATTATTACTTTTTCTAAGAGTTTCATATTTATCGAGTTTTAGATTATTCACCGCCATAAACTTTATGATAGGCAACAATTGCCTCAACTATGCTTACAAAGTTTTTAAACTTCATTTCGTCTTCATTAATTGATTTAATGAGAGGGGATAACTCTTTATAGAATATATCTATTTTGGTTTCGTTTTTATCTCTGCCGACAGCATAGGCAAGCTTTGGTTCCAGGAGGATTATTTCACCTTTCAGGTTGTTAAAATCAGCCTGAATGCGCTTGATAGCTCCAAAGAACCTCCTTATTTGACTAGTTGTCATAGGTTTCTTTCTGGTAATCATTCTGTTAGGATTATCCCGGCTGGGTATTCTTTCAGGTTCTGCAAGGTTTTTGCCAAAATCCTCCAATGGCTTAATATTTTTAATTCCATTGGTTAACATGTCAGGTGTAAGTGTTGCCATATTTATCATATTAATTGGTTCTTAAATCAAGTTCAGCAAGACGGCAGGCCAGGGCAAATGCTTCAAAACGCACCTGCCTGTCGCCGATTTTTGTAAAAAGTATCTGTTTAAGTTCCTCCAGAGCTTTATATTCAGCACTTTTTCTATCCTTTACCTTTGCTTGCCTCCGTGCTATATTATATGCAGCTTTCCATTTCCATGAATAATCCTCATTACCAGTAAGTTCTTTTACATGTTTCCATGAATTATAAAGCCGCAGTAAATACATCAGCAAACCTTTTGTAATATATTTACTTTCAACCCACTCCCTCAGTTTTCTTCTCGTATCTTTTACTACATTCCATTCAAGATCCCAATTCACCGGAACATCAAGAAGACACAATGAGTTTTTTGTAAACCCTTCAACTGCGTGATTCTTTGCTATGTTTTCAGCTCTGTGCGCATCTTCGGCGGCTTTTGCGACAGGATATTTTGGTGTAATCATTGAAATACCGCCGGAAAAAGTAATATCATCTCTTCCTGTAAACTCCCTGAATTCGTCCCTAATATTTGAAGCAAATTCAATTATTTTATCCCATCGGCCAACAGCGAAGAGATCATCACCACCGCTGTAGTAAATAGTTACATTATTCCTGAAATCATCTTTTTCACGGATTGTATTTATGTAACCTGAAAAGAAAAGATCAAGAAATCCCGATAAAGTAGCGTAAGCAGAAAAACTAGCATTTTTTGCTATGTTGATGTTTCTATCTTTATCATGTTCGTTGAATCCTTCAAGAAATATTCTGCCAAGATTATCCACGTCCATTCTAAGTACTCCGATTCGCCTGAATGAGGGTTCCCTGTTCGTTTCATAAGGCTCTTCATGATCAAAACTGGCCAGTTCTTCAAATGTTTTTGGTGAATTATCTTTATTTAACGGAACAGTAGCTCCGCCAAAATACCTGAAAGCCCATGCCTGCTTATTTCCACCGAGCTTCCCAGGGAAATTATCAGCGCCGGTAAAATTTTGTAACACAAGTACATTCGAATAATTCCATTCTGTTTTTTGATTAATGAAGAATCTGTAGTCAGGCAATCCTTTAAATGAATCTTTTTCAGCTACATTTCCAAAAATAACATGTCTGTGGTTTACAAGTTTTTCACCAATAATAATCTGGTCCTTAACAGATTCAGACACCAAAGTCACTTCATCAGTGTTCAGTATTTCAGATGCTTTTTTTATTTTTCCTCCCTTAGTGTCTTCGGTGAATGCGTACATTTCACTCAGCTGATATTCAATGCCTGTTACACTGCAGGCCTTTTCTTTTCCTCCTGCACCGGAGGGATCGAAGATTCTTTCATAAAAATTCCGTTTGGTGAACAATTCTGAGAATTTTAATCCCTCATTTTTTGCAACATTTTTAAAAACGCTTTTCCAGAGTTCGCCAAGAAATACATTTTCTGAATCACCTTCAATTCTGATATTTGGTTTGCCTGATTCTATTTTATTATCATACCTGAAAGCTCTTCTTCCAATATTAAGATATAACTCTCCGGAATGTCTTGTCCAGAGTTCTTCCTGGATTCTCAACTGTAAATCATTAAGCAACTGATTCACTTTCATGGTATTGGGGAGGATCATATAAAACTTGCCTCCACTTGCATAAACAACATGAGATGGTGTAAAACCATCTGGTATTTCACGAATAAGGTACCAGTAAAGAGATTCGGTTAGCATCTGAAGATAGAAAGATCGCCCCCTTAAACTCTTAACTGCATATTTGGTCGATATATTATACAGGAAATTCTGAATGTTAGATAGGTCAAAACAGACAAGTTGAAGAGGATATGCGTCATCTTGAATTGTAAGTCTGTGTTTTTTAGTATCAAAGATGAATCGTGAACTGTCTTCAGTATAATAATCATAAAAACATTGGGCTATTGCAGATGTTATTTTCAGGTGTTCAAAAAGGCTTATGCATGGAAAGTCAATCTGTGTAAATGAAGGTATGCACCATGTAAATTGCTTAAGAATATAAAACAATGTAATATTGAAATCCCTGATTGAGTCAGTCTGGAAATTATCGGGTTTTAGTTTTTCTTCAAATTTTTTCCATAAAATTTCGTAATCCTGCCTGGAGTTGAGAGAATACTGAACTGGCAGGACGGTATTTCTGTCAAGATTTAAAGGCTTTAACCTGAAGGATTTCTGAAACGGGAAATTTACACCTTCTATGTCATCATCATTTCTTTTAATTTTCAATGCACAGAGGATATTGCTCAAAGGTATTTCCTTATACCTTTCCCTGCTTGTTTTAAGTTCATTTTGCTCATATTCTCCAATCTGAGAGCGGTCGAGACCACTGGCCCACCAGTCGGCCAGCTGGATCATAGCCTGGAATATGGTACCGGGCCGGTGATGATATGATGCTAAATTTGCCACATTGTCGTCATGTTCCCATGAAGATGTAAATTTTTGAAACAGTGCCTTATGCTTTTCAAAGAATTCATTTGTCCAAATTACATGCTGATGAGAAAAATGCCTGTCCTGTGTAAGCGGACAGATAAGATCGGCAATGCGTTTTGACTGTTCCCTGAGCTCTTCTGATTCATAAAAATCTTTGTCAGCCCTCTGATAAAATTTACCTATATCGTGCATTAATGCACCCAGATAGATTTCGTCTCTGATTCTACTCATTATTATCGTTAAGTTTTAATGATTTTATTATTCCGAATCCCCTGGTAACATTTTTCCCAAGTCCTATAAAATCGGGCAGGGATACATTGGAAATGAATTTCAGGTCAAAAGCTTCACGTTTAACTCCTTTTACTGGTATTAGATGTGTGTTTTCAATATTGGTTATTTTAACAGTAATATGTTTATCCACTGTCCATTTTATACCTTTTGCGAAGGATATTATATTGCCTGTTAGAATTCTTTCTAGAAAATGGGTTTTATCAACTATACCTTCAATTTTATTGAATTCTGAATAGTTGTTTTGATTAAAAGGAAGCCATTTGTTTATTCTGTATCTGAATAATGATTCCCAAATCTGAACATTGTATTGCTTTAGAAATAGTTTGTAAATCGAAAGCCTGAGAGTTCTGTCGGAAATCCTCAAGTCCCAGTTCTTCTGATTGAAGAAATGATGTACTTCATCGACACCATCGTTAATACACATAATTGTAGGTCTGTTATTAATTGATTTATACTGGACAAGAGGATAACCATATTTAAATCTTGTGTCATCAAGATGATTGTTGAAAATTGTTTTATCACGTCCGACTTTTTCAATAACTGCACCACGAAATTCTGAAATTTCCCAGGGCATTAAAAGTTCATCAAATTCAACACGTAGCACTCTAATTCTCATCAGACAGAATTTGATCAAAAAAATACATATATTTTTTTAGTGAAACAAGAGAATATGTCAATATTATTTAAAAAATTTCATTAAGACTTTTATGACTTCATCTTAAAAATATTACCGTCTATTAGGTTCTTTATAAGCAAATTACAGATCGATTTCAATATGAATATATATTTATATTTCTTTTTATCTTTGCGTTGTTACCAGTTCAATTATAGATTCTCCATGAACAGCGTAACAGATGGCTTCATTATTTAATTCAACCCCCCACCACTTGCAAATATCAATTTATTTTACTATCTTAATATCTTATATAGCTCTGATGCAGAGCTTCCTTGTCTTTTCAATGTCAAAATGAGTTTTCGGGATTATTGTGAATGATTTTGATGCCTGTCGTTAAACATTACAGCTGATTTTCTGCAGCCTTAACAATGATTCAATGTGATTTTGGTACATGAATCCCTGCGTTTAATGTTCTTAAGAAGCTAATTGCCATTAATTTACGTCTTTCCCCCTCTATATGGAATAGAGAGGGCGAAAACCTGAACGAAGTGAAGAAAAAGGGGGTGAGTTCAGGAAATAATATGTCAGATTAATGCCTAAAATTTTTTTAAAACTGAATGAAGCATTTTCACTCCCTCACATAAACTTCTCCCTTTTCTGGAGGTTGTAGAGCGCCGCAAGGAGAAACAGAATAGCCCCTGTTACCAGTATGATCCTGTTGCGTATCGTTATGATTGCCCAGGCGGCTTCGTTTACATCATACGGAACGGCAAACGGATTCAAAAAAAGATTCCACTGACTCTTCCTTAACGGCTCCATCAATATCATGAAAAACAATCCGAATATTATCATCACCACCGCTGTGCCATTTCCGTTGCGGATTACCGTCGAAAGCATAAACGCCAGATTCCCTATAAACACTACAGGCACCATCACCTGAAGCGCTACTTCTAAAAAACTGAACCGAACTATAAGAACCGACGTGAGCCATGTGAAAAACATCATAATAAGAAAAGCAACAATGTATATCAGCACCATCCTTACAAGCCAAACCTTGTAACGGTAATTCGGTATGCCGAAAAGTATCTCAATAGTTCGTGCATCCTGATCGTTCTGAATGCCAAAAACAGCGGGATAAAATACAAGAAGAGCCCCAGAGAAAAGAAATACGCCATATAAATCACTCATCTGCGACACTTCGTTTGAAAATACATAAATCGCAGATAACCCCAGGTAAAATGCAAATGAACCTGCCAGAAACCAGATGAATTTGTTTGCGAAAATAATCCGCAGATTATACGCTGTCATCCTGTATCCGAGGTCGAGCAGTGACCTTAAGTTACTTTGTTTCTTTGGTTTTCCCGTTGCGTCTTCCATTGTTTCCGTTGTTGTTTTGCCTTCTCAGAAGCCACAAATACGCATCCTCGAGGTTTGGTGTTGCCGGTGATGCTCCCTTGTACGGCTCTGCTTCTGATATAATCCTCACTTTTACATTATTCCCGTCTGTCATGTGATGCACCACAAGAAATTTTTCAGTCATTGTGCTGAACTCCTCCGACGGCACTGTCAGATGCCATACATGACCGTCTGCTTCTTTTATCATGTCGAGAGGCGACCCCAGGTATTTCAGCCTGCCTTTGTCGAGAACCGCAACCTTGTTGCATGAGCTTGAAATGTCTTCTATGATGTGTGTCGAAAAGATTATCACCCTCTCGCGGCTAAGCTCAACAAGCAGATTTCTGAACCTTATGCGCTCCCTCGGATCGAGACCTGCTGTCGGCTCATCCACAACCAGTATCCTCGGAAGGTGCAGAAGTATCTGCGCAATTCCCACTCTCTGCTTCATGCCTCCCGAATATGACCCTATCTTTTTATGCCTGTGCTCCTCCATGTGCACTGCCTTCAGAACATAAGTCACCCTTTCCTCTCTCACCGCCGGGTCGGTGATGTTTTTAAGCATGGCCTGGTAATGCAGGTATTCATGTGCCGTCATGTTTTCATAGCTTCCGAATTCCTGAGGCAGATACCCGATCAATCCCTGCAGTTCCTCCCTCTTTAACATTGTGTCGAGGCCGTTTATCCAGACTTTCCCATAGCTCTGCCCGTATATTCCGCAGATGATTCTCATGAGGGTTGTTCTTCCTGCCCCGTTGGGACCGAGCAGTCCGAACATTCCTTCTCCTATGTCGAGCGTCACGCCGCTTAAAGCCCTGAACGGCTTCTTCTTTTTTCCTATCAGCGGTACCGCGGCAACTATTTTGTATATTGTCTTTCTTAAATCTTTAAACCTTCCCTCAAGCCGGTAGATGTCAATATCTTCTTCCGATAAACGCCTTGCTGTCGTGTAGATGAAAAGGCATATAAACCAGATTATTCCGATTATCAGCACAACCGCAAGATTTTCCCACCTGAAGTAGAACCATGCAAATATCACCAGAGGAACCATCCAGAAAACCGCAAAATCGATCAGCCGTGTGACTTTTCCCTGAATTTTCCTTTTTCCTTCCGATGCTGAATATATCAGTACCGGCCTCACATAGTTCCAGACGGAAGAGAGCAACAGCCACGTGACAACGCTAAAGAAGAAGATCCAGAATCCTTTTTTCAGGTAGAAGCATGTAAACCATGTAAGAAAGGCCAGCAGGGGTGCCTGCCAGGCCAACCCGCTTAAATCGCGCCACGAAACCGGCTCTTTCTCAAGCCCCAGTCTTCTCCTTATCTTTTTTCCTGCCTTCAGCTCTCTTGTCCATCTGCTTTCACGGTCATAGATTTTGACAAGGCTCTGGATGCGGATATTAATCGGCTCATCCGGTGCAATGACCGTCTCGCGTGCCTTTCTGAGGCTGTTCATGGCAAACCATGTAGTGGCGGGGATCACTATCAGCGCCGTAAGGGTTGTAATAAGTTTCCAGATAAACCTGTCGATCTGGGTATAAATGACCAGGACAAGCAATGCAAAGACAATTATCTGAATGAGTTTAGTCCTCCAGTTAAGTGAATTAAACCATTGCAGGGAGTTTTCAAGTCCTGTGTAGAAGGTGGGTATAAACACAAGTGTCAGCAGTGTGCTTAAGGTAAGTCCTCCTATTACTGTGATAGCGAAGGAAGCGCCTATGACAGATACATATTCAGCCTTGCCCATGGCGAGGGGCAGCATGGCTATGACAGTGGTTGCGGCAGTAATGAGAATTGGCCTGATTCTTGCAAGTCCGGCACTCATCAGTGCCCTGTGCCTGCTTGTTCCGGTTCTTCTCAGGATGTTTGTATAGTCGACCAGGATTATGCCGTTGTTAACCACTATGCCGAGAAGTATGAGAAAGCCTGTAAGAGTGTTTGCATTAAGCAGTGAGTTTCCTGTAAGAATAAGAGCAATGAGCGATCCGAGGGCGGCAAGCGGTATGCTGAACATGAGTACAAACGGGGTTGCCAGCGATTCAAATACTGCCGCAAGGACCATGTATATTAGCAGAAAGGCCACGCCAATAAGATAGTAGAAATCGCGCAGTTGATTCTCCTCATGAATGATCTCAATAGCAATCCCTGACGGAATGTTTAATCCTGCTATAACAGATTCAAGTTCATATCTTGCTCCGGCCAGAAGCTCTTTTGACTTTTTAATTTCGTTGGTAAAGTTATAGGTTACAGAAATTCTCTTTTCCTGGTTCTCCCTGTGAATGCTTCCTGTGCCTCTTGAAAAGATGATATTAGCAAGGCTTTGCATTTCCATCACTGTGCCCTTGTTTGAAGTCACCTCAAGCTTTTTAAGGTCATCAAATGTCTTTTCCTCGGCTTTTTCAACCCTGCCCTGTTCATCGGCATATTTCAGGACTATGTCGTACGAGTCAGTCCCGACTTTAAATTTAGCTCCGGAGGTGTATTCCCTGCCAAAGGTTGCCAGAGCAGCTGTAAGGTTAGAAAGTGTGTAGTCATTCCTTGAAAGGAATTCGGTATCGAACAGAAGGTGAACTTCAGGCTTGTTTTCACGGATGTTTATTGAAGAGTTTTCAATTGTTGACAGGTCTTCAATGTATGATTTGACATCAGATGCAAGTCTTTTCATTTTTTCAAAATCCTGTCCTTTTATCACGATGCTTTCCCTGGTGGTACCGATGCCGAGGAGATTCATAAAGTCGAGGCCGGGATTATAGGAATCACCTGAAA
This sequence comes from Bacteroidales bacterium, assembly GCA_013314865.1. Lineage (GTDB taxonomy): Bacteria > Bacteroidota > Bacteroidia > Bacteroidales > VadinHA17 > LD21. Next base: position 11,986 of record JABUEV010000019.1, read on the forward strand.
AAGCTTCGCTTTCATAACCGCCGCCGGCGCTGAAATCATCGAGGCTTACCTGTGCTGTGGAAATATTTTTGGTTTTCTCCGAAATTTCATTTTTTATCTCGGGCAGGCTCCTTTTGCTTTTCTTTTTCCACTCTTTGGCAAGGTTAACAGTGACGGTTGCTCTTTCCTCCTCAACCCTGCTGATTATATCACCTTTTTCAGGAAGGCCGGCGAGCCTTGATTCTATCTCTGCCACCACAGCGTCAGTTTTTTCGAGAGTAGAACCGCCGGGCATCAGTACCGAGAGCCTGAAACCGGGAGCTTCTATCTCTTCAGGCGAACTGATGCTCAGAGCCACGCTGATAAGCAGTGAGGCAAAGAACAAAACAAGAGTGCCGATAATGGTGGCGGCCGGATTTCTCATGCATGACTTCAGGATCACAAAATAAACCTGAATCACACGATTATGAATGGACATCCTTTTAAACACACTCTCTTCTCCTGACCTGTACCTTGAGAGAAGCCTGCAGGTCGCCATCGGAATGAAAATCATGGCAACCGCGAATGATATCAGAAGAGTTGAGATAATGGAAATGCCTATATTCTTCCCGATAATTTTTACAAGGAAGTTTGAAGAGAATACAAAAGGAAGGAATACGATTATTGTTGTAAGCGTTGCGGCAAATATTGACCTGCTTACTTCTGTCACTCCCTGTCTGACTGCCTTTTCCGGAGGCAAGCCATTCCCTGAGAGCCGGTAGATATTCTCAAGTACCACCACGGAATTATCAACCAGCATTCCTATTGCCAGCGCCATTCCCACAAGAGTGAGACTGTTGATTGAAATTCCGCTTGCATAAAAGATATTGAAGGCTGTATAGACTGATACAGGAATTGAAACCGCAATTATAAAGACTATTCTGATATTTCTCAGGAACAGCCAGAGAATTAGCACAGCCAGCAATGCTCCTGTTACTGCCAGGTTAATTATCTGGTTTATGTTCCTCTCCATTATGTCGGCGTTGTTGTTCTGAACGACTATCTCCACGCCTTCAGGTGCGACCATCCTGTTCAGCTCCTTTATCTGGTCAAGCGTTCTGTGTGAAAGGTTGATAAGATTTGCCTGGTTGTCGTTGATAAGAGTGACAGTGACCGCTTCCATTCCATTCACCCTGCTGTATGACGCTCTTTCCCTTACTCCAAACAGGATCTGCGAAATATCTTTAAGCTTTATTGTACCCTCTTTTTTTACAATTATCTCCCCGAGGTCATTTATATCCCTGTATTCTGCAGTTACATTCACAAAGTATCTCTC
>JABUEV010000020.1 GCA_013314865.1 Bacteroidales bacterium
ATCCTTACTCCATCTGCAGGGATATTCTCGACAATATAGGAGGCGAAAAATTCCGGTCAATCGAGAAGCGGCATATAACCGACCACCGGAATATGTTTGAAAGGGTAAGTCTTTCACTGGGTGCAGATACGCTCAAGAAAATACCTGTAGATGAGCGTCTTGAGAGAGTCAGAAAAGGAGGAGAGGATAACGGACTGGCAGCACTCTATTTCGCTTATGGACGCTACCTGCTGATGGGATCATCAAGACCGCCGGCAGTATTACCGGCCAATCTCCAGGGAATTTGGAACAAAGACTATAACGCACCGTGGAACTCTGATTTTCATACCAATATCAACCTCCAGATGAACTACTGGCCTGCTGAAGTTTGCGACCTGTCTGAAACTGCTGAAGTGCTCGCAAATTTTGTCAGCAAGCTTACCGTCCCGGGAAGCGTAACTGCAAGAGAGATGTACGGGACGGACGGATGGACAATGCACCATCTTACTGATCCGTTCGGAAGGACAGGATTGGCCGACGGATTGTGGGGACTGACTCCTACCAATGGTCCATGGATGACTTTCCCTCTTTTTGAACATTACCTGTTCACGCTCGACACCGGCTACCTGAGAAAAGTGGCTTATCCGGTTCTGAAAGGTTCCGTGCAGTTTCTGCTGGGATTTCTCGTGGAATCTCCTGAAGGATACCTTGTTACAAACCCGTCCACTTCACCTGAAAACAGATATATTGACCCCAAAACCGGCAAGACAGCCTGGCTTACATATTCCGCAACAATTGATGTGCAGACTGTAAATGCCGTTTTTGACTATTTCAGGAAGGCCGCAGGGATACTAAAAAAAGATGAAAATCTTGTTAAACTGGTAATTGAAGCTCAACGCCGTCTGCCGCCAGTAAGAATTTCATCGAATGGTACTATTCAGGAATGGATTTCAGACTTTGAAGAACCTGAACCGGGACACAGGCATATTTCACATCTGCTTGGCCTGTACCCGCTTGCACAAATTACGCCGGACAATCCCGATCTCTATGATGCTGCACGCAAAACAATCGAAAGGAGACTCTCATTCGGGGGAGGTCATACCGGATGGAGCAGAGCCTGGATTATAAACTTTTATGCAAGACTGAATGACGGTAACAAGGCTTATGAGCACCTAATGCTGCTTTTCCGGAGATCTACTCTTAAAAACCTGTTTGATACACATCCTCCTTTTCAGATTGACGGCAATTTCGGCGGTACTGCCGGTATAGCTGAAATGCTTATGCAGAGCCATAGGGAAATGATTGAACTGCTTCCTGCCCTTCCTGATGCATGGAAAGCAGGAAAAGTAAAAGGACTTATTGCAAGAGGCGGATTTAAAGTCGACTTTGCATGGGACAACGGTAAGCTTACTGAAGTTAAGGTCTTTTCATCAAAAGGCGGTACCTGCAGGGTAAAATACGGACAAAGAATTGTTGAAAAAGAAACACAGCCAGGAAGAGTTTATATCTTAAAAGAACTTTATTCGGAAAGATGATGTTCTATTTATAGCAGAGAAGTTAATACGGTAGGCAGTAGGCAGTAGGCGGCAGGTAAATGGCAGTAGGCAGTAGGCAGTAGGTAGTAGGTAGTAACAGACCAGTAGACCAGTAGACTAAGAGACTGAGAGACGAAGTGACTGAGAGACTGAGAGACTGAGAGACTGAGAGACTGAGGGACTTAGAGACGAAGCGACTTGAACACGAAACCCGAAACGCGAAACGCTAAACGATAAACCACCCATGACAAAAAAATTACATATTCTGATTTCTATTGTTCTGATTTTTCATTTTACTCTGAAGAATAATTCCTGTGCCCAGACGGGAAGACCATGGAGAGCTCCGGAGAAAGTTGTGGATAAGCTTTCAAAAAGCCAGCCGGAGTTTAATTACTACGAAGACAAAGTACCGTCTTACAAGTTGCCTGATCCTCTTGTAAGGCCGGACGGTCGCAGGATTGAAAAACCGGAAGAATGGTACAGTAACCGCAGGAATGAAATTCTTGAATTATTCCGTGAAAATGTCTACGGCAGAGTACCTGCGACGCCGTACGAGATGAGTTTTGACGTCAGAAGAACTGACCCGAAAGCAATGGAGGGCAATGCAACATTTAAACAGGTACATATTAATATAAAATCTGATAATAAAACTCTTGTGATAAGGCTTTACATTTTTATTCCCAACAAAGCGCCAAAACCTGTGCCATTGTTCCTGCTGATCAATAACAGGGACTCCGCAGTTGCTGATCCGTCAAGGAATATTAAAAATGAATTCTGGCCGGCTGAAGAGATTGTTGCACGTGGATACGGAACAGCAGTCTTCAGCAATGCCGATATTGACCCTGATAACTTTGATAACTTTCAAAATGGAATTCATGGGATGCTTGATCGTGGAGAAAGACTCGGCGATTCGTGGGGAACAATTTCTGCATGGGCATGGGGGGCAAGCAGATGTCTCGATTATTTTCAGACTGACAGGGATGTAAACAGCAGTAAAGTTGCTGTCGTCGGCCACTCAAGAGGAGGAAAAACTGCGTTGTGGGCAGGCGCTGAAGATACCCGGTTTGCAATGGTGGTCGCCAATGAATCAGGTTGCGGAGGAGCTGCACTTGCACGCAGACGTTACGGAGAAACTGTGGCCAGAATTAACAGTGCATTCCCTCACTGGTTTTGCAGTAATTATAAGAAATTTGCAAATAACGAGGATGCAATGCCGGTAGATATGCACATGCTGATTTCACTGACGGCTCCCAGGGCTGTATATATCACTTCAGCCGATGAAGATCTCTGGGCTGATCCCCGTGGCTCATACCTTTCACTTTATCACTCTGTTCCGGTTTTCAGACTTCTTGGTGTTGGCGCAGAACTGCCTTTTGAGATGCCGCCGCTCAATGAACCGGTCATAAGTGGAAAACTGGCTTACCATGTAAGAGACGGTGTTCACAACCTGCTACTTAAAGACTGGAACTGGTTTATGGACTTTGCCGACCAGGTCCTGAAACTGAAAGATTAATTACTGAACCTCAGGATGGATCTTAAACTTCTTCCCTGATATATTCTACGGGAATTTTATTGTCTTCTGCAAATGAAATTATTTCTTGTTTGACAGCATCTATGCTATCAGTATAGGTTGTCCCAAAACGTAATATCAACCTTCCTTTTTCTTTGACAAAAACCACGCTTAATTCGTATATCTCAATTTTTCGTGTTTCCATAGCCTTTATTACTTCGGCAGGAAGAACTGAATTTCTTTTGAGTCTTATTCTGTCAGAATGGAATTCAATGAATTTTTCTCCTTTACCAAGTCCGGAAATTATCTGATAGTATCCAAATGCCAGCAGAAATAGAATTGTAACAATAAGGGACCATACGGAGCTGACATTCTTAAAATTAAAGACAATCCAGATCAATGCGACAATTATGCAGATAATGCCAAACAGAAGCTGAAAAACCCGTGTCAGTTTATTGGATTTATGGACCTCAATGGAATAATATTTCTTCTCCATGTCTTTTTTGCAAATTTACCTGTTTTGACATTATTCACGAATTATCATCAGCCAATTAAACCTCAAGCTGAAAAACAGGAAGTAATAAACTGAATTAAAATGCGATGAATAAGATGTCTGATCATCGGAATTATTCACCTGCCGGGTGTTTTGAAAATCTGAAGTTCTTCATTGTTGCGGGCAACAATTACCAGGTTCCCTTTTGAAGTTTTCATTTCAATAATATCTCTGACCTCTCCGTCAAGATGAAATCCTGTTATTTTCGGCGGTATGTATTTAAATTCTCCCTTTCCGTTGCCCTCCAGGAATGCACCATAGCTTGCATCGTAGCGTCCAACCTCAGGTTTGACCTTGTACAGGTTGCCGCCAAGAAGCATATCGGTTTTTCCATCTCCGTTATAATCACCAGGACAGACAGCATATACCGGAGAAAACTGAACCTCTACAGGCAATTCTCCCCGTTTAAATTTTCCGGTTCCGTCATTAAGAAAGAGTGATGTTTCAAGCTGACAAGCTTCAAGGTATATTGATTTTTTCAACTGTTCATCTGAAAAAACATCCGTAATTTGTTGATCCTTATACATTTCATATTTTGGATACTTTCTTTTAAGGGAGGGTATCTGCATGGTGAGATCGTGTTTTAAAGCAAGAGGGTAGGATTTGTCCCCGTCATAAACACTGATTATCTGCTCAACTGCTCCATTCAGGTCGAAGTCATTTACATACATTGTGACAGGCTTATCGGTGGATGCTTTAAATCGGGAATTCAAACCGTGGTTCCCGGCTATAAAATCTATGTCCCCGTCATTGTCAAAATCTCCGGAGGCCAGACAGTTCCACCATCCTTCTGTATCTGAAGCCATTGCGTCTTTTTTCTCTTCAAAAGAGCCATTTTTGTTTATAAAAATCCTTACAGGCATCCAGTCGCCGGCCAGGATAATATCTTCATCTCCATCCCCGTCAACATCCTCCCACAGCATATCCCTTACCATGCCTGTGTTTTTTAATTCAGGGGCAATACGGGATGTAACATCAGAAAAATTCCCTTTGCCGTCGTTTTCAAGTAAATATGACCCCGGAGGAACACCGTAAAGGAAAGGAATAAGACGAATACCGACAAACAGTTCTATTGTTCCGTCATTATCAAAATCAGATGCTCTGACACAGGAAGCGCTTTCAAATTTTCCTGCAGGAAGGATTTGAGGCGATTTAGTGAATCTGCCCTGGCCGTCATTCAGGTACAACCTGTCAGCCAAAGCTGAAGCACTGGCAGGGAATTCATTTCCCCCACTTGCAACATAAAAGTCAATGTCACCATCATTGTCTGCATCAAACATTTCACAATCCGTTTCCTCCGAGATCCGGTCCTCTTCAAAAAGTGATTTTTCAACCTGAAGAAATGCCCCGCTCTTCTGCTGCAGAAACAAAGCGCCAGGTTCTCCCTTGGCACCACATATATATATATCTTCCAGGCCGTCATTGTTAACATCACCTTTTCCCATGCGGGGACCTTCAGTCGAAAGCATGTGATAAATCAGTGATTCGCGCTCAAAATCATTGAAATCCAGCTCCTTGTGAGTGAAATTGACAGGTTTTTCAGTGGAAATATCTTTGAATAAATAGTCTTGTACAATTGGATCTGACTTTTTAATTGAGATTTTTTCTGCGTCTTTCTGATAAAGAGTTATAACCTGATCAGCCTTAACATCTTTGAGTACAGTTACCCGGTCGTCCGGCCATGTAATAATCAGTGAATCCACTGAACTCAAAACACCAAGACCCAGGTTGGGACGCGGATCGCTGGTAGACAGATACCCTCTCATAGGCATTTGTTCAAGATAGATGACATTTCCATTGTGTCTTACAGTGATTTTTGCGCCAATTGCAGCTGTATTTCCCGGTTCTCCCTTAAGAATTACTTTAAGAAAATGATTGTCAGGCTTTTTGTTAGTGGTTTTGTTCTGATAGATGAAAAGAGGCATATTGACATTGTTGATAACCAGATCAAGATCGCCGTCATTATCAAGGTCGCCATATGCAGAACCGTTTGAAAAACTTGGTTCATCAAGTCCCCATGAATCTGAAACATTGCTGAAGACATAGTTCCCCATATTTTTGAAAGCGTAATTCGGGATCTTAACAGAAGGAATGGCATCAATGAGAGTTTTGTAGTCAACCTTGTCTCCCGAAACAATAGACATAACCATATCACGGTTTGAGAAATACTGAATATAATCCTGATCAGTAAGGTCCTTGTATATGCCATTTGCCACAAAAAGGTCTTTTAACCCGTCGTTATCGAGATCCATTATCAAGGCACCCCATGACCAGTCAGTTGCATTTACACCTGCCAACCGTCCAATCTCACTGAAAGTGCCGTCAGTGTTGTTTAACTGAAGCATGTTGCGGGTAAACTGGTGATAGTAATTGTTTTTTACATTTGACCAGTAGCTGTCCCAGTTATCAAATGTGGTCTTGGTTTTAAGACGGTCGTTATGTTCAGGAACCATGTCAGTGGCAAAGATATCAGGATAGTGATCGTTGTTAATGTCGGCCATATCAGCACCCATTGAAGCCGCGGAAATAGATTTCATCATATTTGTCAGAGATTCCCTGAAAGTGCCGTCATGATTGTTAAGATAGAGATAGTCTCTCTCAAAAAAATCGTTTGATACATAAATGTCCACCCATCCGTCCTGATCAACATCTCCCACAGTGACACCCAGTCCAAACCCGATAACGCTTCCATAAATGCCTGCCTCATGACTTACATCAGTAAATCTGTTATTGTCGTTTCTAAATAATTTGTCTCCGCCAATCGAATCCCTGTCAAACCTCAGGTTTTCCTTAAGGTTAAAGCTCCCGATTGCTCTTGAAGAGTTATTCAACAGATACATATCAATATCACCATCTTTGTCGTAGTCAAAGAAGACTGCGTGAGTGGAAAATCCAGAATCATCAATGCCATATTCATGAGACCTTTCAGTGAAAGTAAGGTCTCCATTATTGATATATAATTCATTCTTGCGGTCATCTCCTTCCAGGTTGCCGGAGTTACAGACGTAGATATCAAGCCATCCGTCGCCGTTCACATCGGCAATGCTTACGCCGGTTGACCACTGACCTTTTCCTTCAATGCCGGCACTTCCTGAAATGTCTTCGAACCGGAAATCTCCCTTGTTAAGGTAAAGAACATTGCTCCCCATGTTCGAAGTCAAAAAAATGTCTATAAGTCCGTCATTATTTATATCTCCGAGACCGACACCCCCGCCGTTATAAAAATTCCTGTATGTATAAATATTGAATTTAGTTTTGATCTGTTTGTCATAATCCAGGTAATTTACAAATGAGGCATTGGTTTGAGAAGCAGGCATCATCTCAAATAAACGCTCTTCTGATTCTTTGTTTGATTTTTTCGCGCAGGCACAAAAGAATAATAAAAACAAAAAGGTCAAAGAGCCTGTCAATGTTTTGTTTAAATATCCGGTTTTACTCATTCTGTCTACTTCAATGCAGGATTATTTGTTAAAGTGTCTCTTTTATTCTGGAAATCAATATTGAAATCGGATGAGTCTTTAACAGCAAGCATGTTTGTAAAAAGGGCCCATACGTATAAGTCATCGCGTGTGAAAATCAGAATACGCCGGTTCCCGTCCACCTTCAGGTATGCTGTTCCTTTTTCCGGGTGTTTCACTTTAATAAATCCAGGTCCGTAAAGTTTTCTATACCAGTTTAAAACATCAAGCTGGAGTTTCGCAGAAGATAATTCCTTATTCCATGGAGCCCAACCTGCATAGGCAAATCTGACAGGCATTTCAGCGATACTGTCATCAATGAAGGTTGGATAGAAATCCATGTATACAGGATGTTTCAGTTCGTTTTTTATGTAATACTCAACGGTAGTATTATTGGAGCCTTGTTTAACCAGCCCCTGCCGGTTTAATTCCCAGCAATGCATATAGAAATCTTTTCTTGGCATTCCAAGGTAAAGCCCCAAAAACAGAGAATCATGCCTGATTCCGCTTGCCAGCTCACGGTTCAACATTTTTTCATATCTGGTTGTAGGAGTGCAGGCCGGGAAAAATGATATTAAAAGAAGGCATGAAACCGTTAATGAAATTGTTTTTCTCATCGAACTATATCAGTATTTATAAAATTGAATTGAATCATTATTACGTGCTACAATAATAATTTTATTATCATTTATTATCATTGTTTTCATATCACGAATCTCACCTTTGGTAAAGATACCCGAAATGAGAGGCGAAACCGCCTGCCATTTCTCATTGTTTATTCCTTTCAAAAACAGTCCATAGCTTGCGCCATAGATGCCAGTCTCAGGTTTTGCACGGTACAGGTTTCCGCCAGTTAAAATGTCGCATGTTCCGTCACTGTCAAAATCATTCGCAGCAATTGCATAAACCGGGGAAAATTGAGCTTCCGTTGGCAGAGGTTTTAAGATAAATGATTTATCGCCAGTGTTGATCATAACACATGACTCCATTATTTTTGCTGTCAATCTGAGAGACCTGTTCAATACCTCCGGCGGAAATATATTTTCAATAGTCTGATTCTTATAATCTTCATATTTCTGGTATTTGTTTTTCAGAGAAGGGATCTGTTTTACCAGATCGTCCTTCATTACCAGAGGATAAGATTTATCTCCTTTGAAACCACATATTATCTGTTCAACACTGCCGTTAAGGTCGAAATCATTTACATACATAGTCAAAGGCTTCACTGCAGATGCTTTAAAAAATGAGTTCAATCCATGATTACCAAGTATAAAATCAATGTTGCCGTCGCCGTTCAGATCAGCAGTTTCGATAGTATTCCACCAGCCTTCGGTATTAAGTAATCCGAATTTTTCAGATTCGTCTTTGAACACACCCTGATTATTAATAAATATCCTGACCGGCATCCATTCGCCTGCTATAGCCATGTCAGAGTCGCCGTCATTGTCTATGTCGGCCCATTTCATATCCGTAATCATACCTATATTGATCAGCCCGGGTGCTTTCTCAGAAGTGGCATTTGAAAAATTCCCTTGCCCGTCATTTTCGAGAAGATATCCGTTGGCAGGAAGCCCATATTCAAAGGGGCGCAGGCGAATCCCCACAAAAAGATCCAAATCGCCATCATTGTCAAAATCGCAGGACTCAACGCATGAACTGCTTTCATACTTTGCTGTTGGCAGAAGTTGAGACGATTTTGAAAATTCTCCTTTTCCGTTATTTATATAAAGTTTGTCCAGCAGAAGTGATGAACTTGATGGAAATTCATTTCCTCCGCATGTCACATAAAGGTCAGGGTCGCCATCTCCGTCAGCATCGAAAAACTCACAATCTGTGTCCTCTGATTTTTTGTCATTTTCAAATAATTGAAGATTGGTGCTTTTAAAATGACCTTGTCGGTTCTGTATAAACAGAGCCCCAGGCTGGTCTTTTGCCCCGCAGATATACATATCTTCAAGTCCGTTTCCATCCACATCTTCCACGGCTATGTGAGGACCTTCAGTTGATAACATCCTGAATAACAGCCTGTCTCTTTCAAAATCTACAAAATCATTTTCTCTATGTGTAAAATCAAGACCTGTGAGGTTTACATTTTCAAAGACTGGCTTATTTTGGTCACTGGTAAAGTAAGGATAGCGGTGCACAGCATCTTTTTGATCAATAATAATAGATTGATTGACAGCTATTTCACGTAAAACAGTGATTTTTCCGTCAGGCCAGGAGACTATCAGGGAATCAATTGAATCAGCTGATCCAAGGCCGAAATGAAGCCGGTGATCGGCAGAGGATTTGAAACCCCTCATAGGAATATTCTCCTGGTAGTTAACAATGCCCTCATACCAGAGGGTAACATTGGAGCCAATTGCACCAGTATTTTTACCAGTGCCTCGCAGGGTCAGAGTAAGATAATTAGAGCTGTCTGAAGACCTGGATTCATTTCTGTAGATAAAGGGAGGCATGTTCACATTATTGACAACAAGGTCCAGATCGCCGTCATTGTCAAGGTCACCATACGCAGCCCCATTGGAAAATGATGGTGCATTCAGACCCCATTTATCTGAGAAGTTTGTAAATGTCAAATCTCCATTGTTATGAAAAGCGTAGTTAGGTATCCTTACCGAGGGAATTTTTTCGATAAGACTCATAATTGCTGATTCTTCGCTTTTTATCAATGAACGCATTATGGAAGGGTTTGAATATATATCCAGAAAATCACGGTCAAGAAGATCTTTATATATCCCGTTTGCGACGAATATATCCTTCCATCCATCGTTGTCCATGTCCATTATTAATGCTCCCCAGCTCCAGTCGGTTGTGCTTACCCCGCTTAGCCTTCCTATTTCGCTGAAAGAATTATTTTTATTATTTAACTGAAGTACATTTCTTGCAAACTGATGATAATACCCATTCTTTACTTTTATCTGGTATATATCCCAGCTTTCAAAAAGTACTTTAGTCTTAAGCCTTTCATTATCTTCAGCAGTCATTTCCGTGGTAAAAATCTCAGGCCAGGCATCATTGTTTATATCAGCCATATCAGAGCCCATTGACCCGAGGCTTATTTCACGAAGTTGTGATTCAAGCGACTCAGTGAAAGTCCCGTCTCCATTATTTATATACAGGTAATCCCTTTCAAAGAAGTCATTTGAAACGTAAATGTCAGGCCATCCGTCCTTGTTAACATCACCTGCTGAGACACCGAGGCCAAATCCTATTTTACTTGAATATATGCCGGCTGAATTCGTCACATCAATGAATTTCCCGTCATCATTTCTGAAGAGTTTATTTCCGCCGAGTGAGTCAGGTATTTCTCTTTGTCCGGGTTTAATTTCAAATTCTGTCACTGACCGGATTGAATTGTTAAGCAAATAACAATCGAGATCTCCATCTCTGTCATAGTCGAAGAAGGAAGCGTGGTTTGACAGACCAAAGACTGCAAGCCCGTATTCTTTGGCTTTTTCTGTGAAAGTCAGATCCCCGTTGTTGATAAACAGTTCATTTAAGCGATTTTTGCCGTTCGGATCACCAGATTTGCATATATAAATATCAAGCAGACCATCGCCATTGATATCCGCAATACTTACTCCGGTCGACCAGGACTTCAAACAACTTACACCAGCTTTTTCGGTAATATCCTCAAAAACAAAGTTTCCCTTGTTTAAATAGAGCCGGTTGCCTTCCTGGTTAGCACAGAAATATATATCGGGGAGTCCATCATTGTTGAAATCACCGATTCCGACACCGGCACCATTATAGAAGTTCCTGTAGGTATAGGTATTAAACTCCTCGGTGTAAACGACATTATTTATAAAATCGATTTTAGTGTGGTTCTGATCAAGCAGAGTGAATAATTGTTTTTTACCGGATGTGGGATTCTTACTAATACAATGACAGAGAAATACAGGTATCAAGATTGTAATCCAGAAGAGGAATCTATTTAACCTGAAATATCTCATACCCTGCAGAAGTCATTTTAATTGTTCTGTTTTAGCAAACTAAAAAGAGAGCAGGTAAATTTAATAAAATCCTGCTCTCTTCAGAAGTGTATTCAGGTAAAGCTTCTAATAACCCGGATTCTGAACCAGATTCGGGTTTGCAGCTCTTTTATCCTTATGTATCGGATAGATTGTCAGATATGAACCTTTCTTAACAACATCACCCGGGTTATAATGAGGCAGGATCCATTTTTCCAGTTCATCCCACAATCCCCAGCGTATCAGATCCTGTCTCCTGTGGTTTTCAGCAAACATTTCACGGCCGATTTCGTTCAGAAGTTCTCCTCCCGGAATGCTGGGGCCTGCCATATCATAGCTTACCGGCCCGTCAAGTGTAGTAAGATCCGGCACACCTGCCCTGTTTCTGATCATATTAACAAGGGTGAGTGCCTGATTTATATTTGCTGCGCCTCCTTTGCGCCATAATGCTTCAGCTTTCATAAGAAGAACATCTGCATAACGGAATACTGCATAATCATTACTCATATTATGAGGCTGGCTTCCAAGTGCAATTTCCCATTTACCTATTCTGACGCCCGCCTGACGATAAGCCTGTGGCCCTAATTCATTTATCTGAGGCTGTGTCGAACCGATATTGCCGAAATTCAATGGTGCGCCATCAGGGTCACCAAGGAGCGGAACGGGCTGACGGTTAGGCTGAGGAACTTCATATCCATCGTCCATAACAAGTCCTCCTCCTGCCTTGTACTGGTAACCTGCTATAAAGTTTCCTCTTTTTGTTGCAGGTCCTGAAAGAGTACCTACATCACCCTTTCTAATGTCATTGTCAGAATATGAATTATAGAATTCTTCCATTGCACAGAACCCATTCCAGGGTTGTGCAGTCAGGTTATATGTTTGCTGACTGCCATAATGCAATGTTCTTACGGCGATGTTAAATCCCTGGAAGAAAACCTGGTCATAGGGAATTGCAAAAATAAATTCCTTTGAACCTGAATTATTTACATTGAAATTTGCGAAATAATTACTTTCAAGTGAATATTTGCCGGAATTTATTACTTCATCGCAGGCCGTAATCACTTTATCCCATTGCGGTGTTCCTGAATAGACCTGGGCATTGAGGTACAGTTTAGCCAGCAGAGTTTGTCCGGCGTAATAATTCATTCTTCCATAGGTTGTTCCGTCAACGGCTTTAGAAAGTTTTGGCACAGCGGCTTCAAGATTTCCGACGATAAAATTAAATACCTCTGCTCTTGGTTTTGTTGGCGGAGCTGCCTCGCTACTGGCAAAATCAGTTACAAGAGGCACATTTCCAAACCAGTCAATCAATTGCCAGTAAAAGAAACCGCGGATTGTCTCAAGTTCAGCGATAAAAGCATCAGCTTTTTCCTGCTCCACCTGTCCGCTCTCAACAAGTGACTGGAACTGATAAATGAGTCTGTTTGCAGTATTAACGCCTCCGAAGCCAAAATTCCAGCCTCCGTTGAAATAACCTTCTTCATCGTTATATGAGTGCAGGTGAGCACGCCTTAATGTGCCGCCGTCGTCCCAGTCCTGACCTCTTGTCGGAACGACAATTTCATCAGTCATTATTTCATGAAGAGACCAGGGGTCATTTGAAGCGTAATCCGCAAATTGTGTATATGCTGAACCCAGAGCTGATATAAATTCCTCTTCAGTCTTAAAGAAATTATCGGGAGTTACAGAATCGAACAGTTCCTCATCCAGATTTGTACAGGACTGATTCAATGATGTTACCAAAAAAGCAAACAAAGTAGTATTTATCAGTAACAAACACCTTCTTAAGTTATGTCTTATTTTCGTTTTCATGTCTTATACTTTTTCAGGATTAAAAAACAATGTTTGCACCAAAAGTAACCGATCTGGTCCTGAACCAGGTATTTCTTCTGTCAATACCCGGTATAAGCGGGTTATTTCCGCCTTCAATGTCTCCATATCTTGGATTAGGATCCACACCTTTATATTTAGTAATATAGAATAAATTGTTCCCGGCGCAGTAAAGTCTTATTTTGCTGAATCCTGAACCCTGTGGCATTTTGAAGTTGTAGCCAAAGCTCATGTTATCGAGGGTGATAAAGTCTGCACTTTCGATATGAGAACTGTTCAGCACACCTGATGAATTGTTCAGGTAAACCCCTGTTTTCGGGTTCTTCATGTCTTTTGCTGTTTTGGGCAGGTTATAGGATCCAATCATTTTGGGAA
>JABUEV010000021.1 GCA_013314865.1 Bacteroidales bacterium
TTCTTCTTCTTGAATCATGCTCTCATCATGTTGCATGCGATGACATAGGCAGGACAAAGATTCCGAGATGGATTTCAGGTTTCACCGGGAAGAAGCTGGAATTTGATGTAGTGGCAGGGCTCGACGCACTTCCCCGCCCCATAACCGATTATGCCCTGGTTATTCAGTGCGGAGGATGCATGATAACCAGAAAACAACTTCATAACAGACTTCTTCCTGCAATAAAGGCGGGCATTCCTGTTACAAACTACGGAATGGCCATAGCGTATGTACACGGAATCTACAACAGGGCAATTAAGCCATTTGTAAAGACTGACACTGATGAGCTTCGTTACCTTTAAATTTCTGCTATTAGCCGCCTTAAGCCAGCCTCTGACTAAAAATCATCTCAGAATCTGAAATATATAAAGGGCATTATTTCTGAACCTCTCATCTGAAAAAGAACCACAGCCACCACAAGTATAATGATAAACTGTAATGCCAGAGGCATCCTTATAAATAAACCCCTGTACGACTCCTTTATTTTTTCAGGCAGGAAATGAATAAGATATCCTGCCAGTATCAATGCAAATACAGTTCCGTAAGCCGGAATAAGCGAAATATATGATCCGGGATGGAAATTGCCCGTAATTTGATGAAACATCCTTGCTGAACTGTCAAGGTCAGGTGCCCTGAAAAAAATCCAGCACAGCGTCACAAAATTAAATGTCAGAAAAACAGACAAAAATTTAGAAATCCCTGTGGACTTTATTCTTCCGCCTGTAATATTCAACCAGATTTTATGTACAACCAGCCCCAGTCCGTGCAGGCCTCCCCAGAGAACGAACCTTGCTGCAGCCCCGTGCCATAGTCCTCCGAGAAGCATTGTTACCATCAGATTTAAAAGAGTCCGTAACCTCCCCTTTCTGTTCCCCCCAAGAGGAATGTAAAGATAATCCTTAAGCCATCGGGAAAGAGAAATGTGCCATCTCTTCCAGAAATCACTTATATTATTAGCCTTATAAGGTGAATTGAAATTTACGGGTAAACGGAATCCAAGTATCAATGCAAGTCCTATTGCAATATCAGTATACCCCGAAAAATCACAGTATATCTGCAATCCGTAACCATATATGGCGAGAAGATTCTCAAGACCTGAGTAAAGTGTGGGTGCTTCAAAAACACGGTCGATAAAACTTACTGCAATAAAATCCGATATTACAATTTTTTTTATAAGCCCTTTGGAAATTATGAAAAGTGCATGGCTGAATTCACGTTTAGTGAGATGAAATCTCCTGTAGACCTGCGGGATAAATTCAGATGCCCTGACAATCGGCCCGGCAACAAGCTGTGGAAAAAATGAGACGTAAAAGCCAAAGTCAATAATATTTCTGACAGGCTCAATCTTGCCCCTGTAAACATCAAAAGTATAGCTTAACGACTGGAAAGTGAAAAATGATATCCCGACAGGCAGTAAGATACTGCTGATGTCATACGACGTTCCCAAAATGTTGTTGAAAAAAGAAAGAATATAATCTTTAAGTACTATGTTCGTGCCAAAAAGATCATTAATGGTAGTGATAAAAAATTCAGTGTACTTGAAATATGCCAGCAATCCGATATTTGAAAGGATACTCAGAAAAACATATAAACGCTTCCCCTTCCGTGACCTTGAACGAAATATCATCAGGCCGCATGAAAAATCTATAATAGTTACCAGAATAAGCAGAATCAAAAAGAGTCCTCCGGACTTATAGTAGAAATAAAGGCTTACAATAAAGAGATAAAGGTTTCTAAGGGGAAGTTTCCTGTAAACAATGCTGTAGCCAAGAAGCACTATCAGGAAAAATATCCAGAATGCGGAAGTTGAAAAAATAAAAGGTCTCTCCGGGTCATATTTAAAAACAGATGAGATTACTTCTTTCAGGAGGCTTTGCTCTGTTGAAGTTACGGATTCTGTTCCTGTCGGTGCCGGATCTGATGCGGCCAGATATGAAGTGTCAGATATTGTATCCGACTGCACAAGTCTGGAGGTATCATTTTTTACAGCAGGAAAGAGATCTGCCAGCATAAGCCCGGCAAGAGTGTCAGCTCCATCATTTGTGAGATGTACAAAATCCTTCTTGGCAAGAGGAGGAATCTTGTCAGACCACTTTACTATGGAATTCTTACCTCCCATAGCCTCATAAGAATTCCAGAAAACAGCGCCTGCTTCATCAGCTGCTCTCTTCTGTGCTTCAAGAATGCTAACAATATTCGGATAAGAGTTTATGCTGTCTCCTGATGCATCAGCCATGTCAGTAATTCCCACTACCAGGACCGGAATTCCGGGGGCGACTTCCTTCAGAAGTGAAAGTTGTCGGAACAATCCCTTGTAATAATATGAGTAATCCTTTCTGACATTCTTTACTATATTCAGCCCGTAATGAAGTATGAAAAGATCAGGGGAAACCATTCTGTACAGTTCACGCAGATTCTCTTTGTCAATCATTGTGAATTCCAGTCCTGCACTACCCCTCTGGGGTATATTGTCAATTACTAATCCGTCTTTGCTTTCAATGCTTATTCCGTAAACATCGGGACTCACTTTTCCGATGAATTCAATCAGTATATTCGTGGCATTGAAAAGCTGGCACGTGAATTCATTTATCCCGGGATCCTTTTTAAGTGTGTCTCTTAAAGAGGGATAATCACCAGGTTTTACTTCTATAACCACATCATCCTGAGGATTTCTGTAAAATATTCTCAGTTGATCATATTTTGTTGAGGAACTGTCAGCAAGTTTCGAAGGTACAATTCTTACCCAGGCTTTTACAGGATTCAGAGTTTTGCTGTTTTCGGGCATGTACCTGCATTTTGACATCATAAATCCCAGGTCATTGCCCGATATCTCGCCATTCTTGAATGACAGGTAGTTAAATTTTTTCCAGTTCGAGGACGATCTTATGTACACCGATTTGGTGTACATGACTGTCATTACCGGCAGAAAAAGCCCGGGCCCGCTTCCTCCTGCGGTTTCTCTCATGACCTGCCGCAAGTAGGATGTAACCCTGTCACCTTCAATCTGTGAATCACCATAATACATTATCCTTATCTGACTGTCACGGCCATCAGACGGATTAAAGAGATCTGTGAAAGTAAAACCTGAGGCAAGTACAGGTTTAAAATCCGCAGTGTCGTAATTAATTGAATCCACAGAAACCGTTCTGATGTTATCAACACGTGTCAGGGTAGTGTCTGCAGTTCTTACTCCGGAGGGTAGTGATTCTTTATTCTCATCAGGAAACGGGAAAAATTCACGGAGTGAAGGCAGTTTTAGATTCAGTCCGTCAGGTAAAATGTAATAGAGACCCGCAAAACAGATCAGGAATATTAATAAGATTAGGAATGACCTGAACGGACGCATAAAAATTTATCAGCTCTTCTTTTTTATTCTTAATTTCTGACCTGCCTTGATTTTTGACGGATCTGTAATTTTATTGAGTGTCAGAACATCAGATGTAGTAACATTTTCAAACTTTTTCACAATATCCCAGATGGTGTCGCCGGGACGAACTGTATAAATAATATAATCATCATCGGAACCTGACAGTTCGGACAGGTTGGTGGCAGAAACCTGGTTTGCAACTGTTTTGCCAATCATTTTCTGCTTTTCTGCAAAAGTCATCCTGTCAACATTCGCATAGAAATCTGCCCTTGAAGGATCAACATATATGGCTAGCTTCTGCCCTACCCTTATGGTGTTTCTGTAAATATTATTCCAGTACCTCAGGTCAGATAACGACACTCTGTACCATTCGGCAATATATCCAAGATTGTCTCCATCCTTCACTGTATAAACAAGCTTAGTCTTACCTTTTACGTCAGGCGGCTGATATGCCGAGCGTGACGGATCATCAATCCTGCTTGTCCTTGCAAGGTAGACCTCCTGTTTGTAATTTCTTATAGTGTCGCTTAGGTCTATAAAATCTCCCAGATGAGTCACAGGCAGGGTGAGAGCGAAAGGTTTTGTTGATCCGGGAACTAGACCTGTTCTGTACTGTGGATTAAGAGCTCTAAGCTCACCTATCGGGATGCCCATTACATCTGAAATCTGGTTAAGATGTATATCCCTGTTTATCATTATCGTGTCTGTTGAAACCGGTATGTTTACAGGCAGAGGTTTAATATTGTGTTCGGCAAAGTAATTTGCTGCATATGCAGCAGCAACATATTGCGGGATATAACCCCTGGTTTCACGGGGGAGTCTGTAATATATTTCCCAGTAGTCCTTCTTGTTGCCTGATCTTCTGATAGCCTTGTTAACATTTCCGGGGCCGCAGTTATATGCTGCGATTACGAGCGTCCAGTCGTTGTAAATATTATAAAGATCTTTCAGGAACCTTGCCGCTGCATGAGTGGATTTAATCGGATCCCTTCGTTCATCAACCACCGAGTTAATGGTCAGGCCGTAAAGCCTTCCCGTACTGTACATGAATTGCCAGAGGCCGGTGGCGCCAACCCTTGAAACAGCATTCGGATTAAGTGCTGATTCAATGATAGCCATATATTTAAGTTCTGCAGGCAGACCGTAAGAATCAAATATATCCTCGAAAACTGGAAAATAATAATCCATCAGTCCGAGCACAGCACTGAACTTGTCCCTCTGTCTGACAGTGTAAACATGAATATGGTTTCTTATGATGCTGTTATACGGAAGTTTTATTATTGAATTTATTTTTGAAAGTCTATCGATATAAACTGAATCTGCATATTCCACTGCAACAGTGTCATTCCCGGTTAATTCAGAAAAATCCTTAAGTGCCATCTTCACATACCAGCTGCTGACAAGACTGTCAAGATCTCTTTCAATCCTTTCAACATCTCCGTCAGACCTAATTATGATGGTGTCATTTACAGCTTTAAGATTAACGCTGAAGCCTATCAGGAAGAGAGCTATCAATATTTTTCTGAATTTCATGTTTAGCGGAGATTTTAAAATGACCATTTTAATGAAACATTAAATCCTGCTCCTGTAAAACCCGGTACAGGAAGTCTGGCAGGCATAATATCCAGATCAAGACTGTTGCTGATGTCAAAATTATGGAGGCTCGCGTCCACGTTTGCATCAAGTATGGTAATAAGGTACCAGGCAGCAATTCCAATATATGAAAGGTCGCGGTATTTCTTGTAATAATCGACGCGTAAAAGCAGCTGATCCTTCACCCATGATGCAGTTGACGGGTTGTATGTGTCGGGGTGAAGCACCGGGTCGTATTCGGCAGGATCAGTGCCCCTGATATATTTTGCATAGCTTGCTGTTTCCGGTATGTCATCAGTAAAATCCTGATATGCCTTCATGAAATTGTTATGCGAGCTGGAGTTGAATCCCACAGCGTAGAAAAGAGCACCGAATCCTGCATAAACAAAAGGGATTTTCCAGATCTTCCTGTTGTAAACCTGTCCGAGGCCGGGGAAAGAGACAGCAAGCATAGTGGCTTTCATCGGGTCAGGATTGAAAGTCTTTTGATGCTTTTTAACTCCCGTGGTTGGCGATAACGTATCCTGTGCAATTGCATAGGGGTATATCAGAAGCAATTGCACCACAAGACAGACTGTTATTTTTTCACACCTGTTCAAAATACAAATTTTGCCGGTTATTGTAACCGGTATGAATCGGGTGCGGTAAAGATAGAAAATTTCAGTAGTTCAAACGGTCAAATATGCCCAAAATGCGTTCCATTTCATCAGGATTATCAAAAGGGATAACAATTTTCCCTTTTCCCTGGTCATTAATCCTGAAGTCAACCTTTGTTGAAAAGATTCTGTTAAGATGTTCGCTAAGCTGGCGAAAATCTTCGTTCAGTTTTTTTCTCCTCTCGATTTTCCCCGGGTCCTTCAGTTTTTCTGATTGCAGATGGCGCACCAGTTCCTCGGTCTGACGCACTGAAAGATCGTTTTCTATAATGCGGTAATAGACATTTATTTGTCTTTTCGGATCATCAATATTCACGAGGGTCCGGGCATGTCCCATTGTAAGGTGCTTTTTTCTGAGTCCGAGTTGTATTTCGGCAGGCAGTTTAAGCAGGCGCAGATAATTGGATATTGTGGAGCGTTGTTTTCCGACTCTTTCGCTGAGCTGTTCCTGAGTAAGCTTGCATTCTTCAATAAGTCTCTGGAAACTTATTGCAACTTCAACAGCATCAAGATCTTCGCGCTGAATATTTTCCACAAGTGCCAGTTCGAGCATTGCCTGGTCATCGGCAGTCCTTATGAAAGCAGGAACGTGGGTGAGGCCTGCCATTCGTGCTGCCCTCAGCCTTCTCTCTCCTGCGATCAGCTGGTATCTTCCGTTTCCTGTCTCTCTTACTGTAATTGGCTGTACCAGACCCAGTTTCTTTATCGATGCAGCAAGTTCTTCAAGAGCCTGTTCATCAAAATTTGTTCTCGGCTGAAAAGGATTGCCGTCAATAGCGTCAACTGAAATATTAAGATTTGGAGCTACCTTTTTTTCAAGAGCCTCTTTCTCAACACCTTCAATTAATGCTCCAAGCCCTCGGCCCAATGCATTTTTTTGTGTCATGTCAAATGGCTTTAAATAAAAACAGAAATAATCAACTACTGGACGACACCTGCTTCAACTTTGGCAATCAGTTCACGGGCCAGATTAAGATAGTTGACAGTTCCCCTCGATTCTGCATCATAAAGAATCGCAGGCTGGCCGAAACTTGGAGCCTCGGAAAGCTTGACATTCCTTTGAATAATGGTTTTGAAAACCATCTGCTGAAAATGCTTGGTCACCTCCTCAACAACCTGATTTGACAATCTGAGCCTTGAATCATACATCGTAAGTAGAAACCCTTCAATCTCAAGTTCACTGTTAAGATTATTCTGAATAATCTTTATGGTGTTAAGCAGTTTTCCAAGCCCTTCCAGGGCAAAATATTCACACTGAACAGGTATGATAACCGAATGTGCGGCAGTAAGTGCATTCACTGTCAGCAGTCCTAAAGACGGAGAACAGTCAATTATAATGTAATCAAACCGGTCACTTATTTTACTTATTATCCCCTTGAGTATCTTCTCACGTCCGGGCTTGTCAAGCATCTCAATTTCTGCCCCGACAAGGTCAATATTTGACGGAATAATTGAAAGATTCTCAATACCGCACTGGTGAATCGCCTCATCCGGCTCTTTTCCGTCAATCAGACAATCATAAATGGTGCTTTTTATCTGCCTGATGTCAATACCTATTCCCGATGTAGCATTTGCCTGCGGGTCGTTGTCAATAATAAGTACCTTTTTTTCAAGAGCTGCTAAACTGGCAGCAAGATTAATTGCAGTAGTCGTCTTGCCTACCCCGCCTTTCTGATTCGCTATTGCAATGATCCTTCCCATCTCTTTTCCTTTTTATTTTTCAGTTTTCGAGCTTCAAATTTACTACTTATGAGTCAGTGCCACAGATTGTAAAAAGATGTAATTGTAAACATTTCATTTGGGGTTATCAACATTTTATTAACATTATAGATTTTCAGCCTTGCCTGCATATTGGTAAATATATTTCAGATATTTGTAAGTAATATCGGGCAGAATTATGAACGAAAGGGACAATATCAGGTGGCTTGTCATTATGAACCCTAACGCAGGAAACGGAAAGGGCAAAAAAGACCGTGCAAGAATAGAAGGACTATTCAGAAATTCAGGAATTACTTTTGATTTTGTAACCACTGAAAAAAAAGGTCATGCCATTGAAATCACCAGGGAAGCTGTAAAAAACGGTTTCAGAGATTTTGTTTCTGTCGGAGGTGACGGCACTTTAAATGAGATTATTAACGGTGTTTTCAGCCAGCAGGTCTGCAATCCTTCTGAAATCACTGCAGGAATGATACCAGTCGGCACCGGTAACGACTGGGGCAGGATGTTCGGAATCCCTCTTGTTTATGAAGGAGCTATAAATGTGATAAGGGAAAGAAAGACCATGAAACATGATGTTGGAGTGGTTGATTTTTTCGAAGGAAACGAAAAAAAAAGAAGATATTTCCTGAATATTGCCGGACTGGGATTTGAAGCCATGGTAGTTTTCAAGACCAATAAAAAGAAAGAAAAAGGAAAAAGCAGCAAGGCAATATACCTCTACAACCTCCTCAGCAGTCTTATTTCATACCATAATGTTGAGGTTGAGATTACTGTTGACACTCATGTTTCAAAAGCAAGGATATTTTCTGTGAATGTAGGCAACGGACGGTATTGCGGGGGAGGTATGCGACAGACACCGGATGCATTACCGGATGACGGCCTGCTCGACATTACTGTTATAAAAGAAATAGGGAGATTTGAAATAATCAGAAATCTTAAACTTTTATACGACGGAACCATCCTTAGCCATCCCAAAATTGACGGTTACAGAGGGAAATACCTTAAAATCACTTCAGATGAAACGCTTTATGTTGAAGCTGACGGGGAATCACTTGGTCATACACCGCTGGAATTCTCAGTTATACCTTCCGCAATTAACATTGTTTACGGAACAAGACTTATTCCACAACCCTGATCTCATACAGTTTCGGCCATCTCTTGCCTGTGACAAAAATCCTGTTGCCGCTTTCATCATAGGCTATACCGTTAAGAACATCAGCATTCACTTCAATCCGTTTTGAATCCGGGAAAATCATGGAAAGATCAATATAGGAATTCACCTTACCCGTTATGGGATCAATTCTTGCTATGAGGTCAGTCATCCAGATATTAGCCCAGATCTCTCCGTTTATATATTCAAGTTCATTTAACTGATCAACGGCTTTTTCATTGTCATAAACCTCAATCCTTGATTCCACCGTAAACAATTCAGGTTCATAAAAATAAATAATGTTGGAACCATCACTCATTGCTATCCTGTCACCCACAGTTGTCAATCCCCATCCCTGGGTCTGATAATAGATTTTGTTGATGAGGTTGAAGGTAGCCCTCTCATATACAAAACCTACCTTGTTTTGCCATGTCACCTGGTATATCCTGTCTTTATAGAGAGTTATTCCCTCCCCGAAAAGAGAGGGGTCAAGATTTATCTGCCTTATAACCCTTCCTGTTTCAAGTTCAACTTCCCTCAGGCTTGAACCGGCCTCCTGACCTGTTCCCTCATACAGCCGGCCGTCATGATAAAACAATCCCTGAGTAAATGCTTCAGCATCATGAGGATAAGTATGAACTGTCTTAAACCCATATCTAACGGGCTTTTTATCGGAAAGAATCATTAAGAATCTTACAGCCGACTGTGACCTCCTGTTGCTGAAGGCAGTCACTTTCAGTGCTTTCTTCCCGGTATATCCTGTCAGCCGGGCAGGAATTGTAAATTCCCATTGTCCGGACTTCAGGACACCTGCAACAGCTCCGTCATAGCTTATCACGACAGAATCTACTCCAGTGTTTCCTCCTGCACTTTCAATAACGACTTTGATATTATCTCCTGTTCTGAACTGTGAATTCTCAGCAGGCATTTTAATCCGAATAAGTTCACCAGGGACTTCCATGTTAACCTCACGCTTCCCGGATACCGGAGCATGAGTGCCTTCCGGTCTTCCTGAACAGCTAAACATCCAGGCAATAAAAAGAACAGAGGTGAACAGAATGATATAACCTGAAAACTTATTCTTCATCTTTATTTTTCTTTCTTCCAAACAATCTCCGCAGAGCGTTTTTCTTAACGGAGGATTTTATTCTTTTTTCCGCTTCTTTAGCCTGAACTTCATATGGAACAAGCATCTGCCATACTTCACTCCAGCCAGGAAAACCGCCAAGGTTCTTGTCGTCTATATATATGTCGGCATCAATCTTACGGCTGATGGTTTCATCATAGACTTCTTCGGGGTAATTTTTATTTACAGCGTAAAACTCAACTCCGTTGCGCCTGCAAAATTCAACTGCTTCATCCAGTTCCTTTCCTGTACGGAATGTCCAAAGAATCAGACGTGCACCCAGTTTCTCAAGCTCCTTGAGTGTCTGAAATGCGAATAACTTTTCCTTTCCAATGCCGGGGTATTCATGATCTACAATTGTGCCGTCAAAATCAACGGCTATCCTGACATTTGTGAAATCAATCATAATCGATTCGGTTCGTAGGCAAATTTAACCAAATTGGCTTATTTGGCGAAATTTATCTTATTTTTGCTTCTTTTAACAACAATTATACCATAAAATAAGGTAATGAGACATATTCCTAATATTCTTACCTCACTAAACCTGGCTTCAGGATTCATTGCAGTACTGTTCGCATCATCAGGCAATCTCACATTTGCATCGTGGCTTATACTTGCTGCAATGATTTTTGACTTTTCAGACGGATTCTCGGCAAGACTGCTGAAAGCATGGTCGCCAATCGGAAAAGAACTTGACAGCCTTGCCGATATAGTAAGTTTCGGAGTTGCACCTGCGCTGATTATTTTTATGACTGCAAAAAATCCGGAATATGTATCTTCTTCAATTCCTGCCCTGAATAACTACGGGTTCCTGAGAAATCTTGCAATTTATCTTACAGTTTTAATGCCTGTATGTGCAGGTCTGAGACTGGCAAAATTCAATATTGACGAGACCCAGCGGAGTTCTTTCCGCGGCCTGCCTACTCCTGCAAACGCTCTGGCAGTAATATCCCTTGTGATTGCCGCTCACTATTCCGATTCTTCCCTGCTGAATTCCCTGATCTCGTCCGAGATCTTCCTGATTGTTATTACACTGTCACTGTCATTTCTTATGGTAAGCAGAATTCCTCTGCTCTCCCTTAAATTTAGCAGTCTCAGGTTTTCAGGAAACGAAGGACGGTACTTACTTGCAATTATAGTCGCTGTATTTTTGCTTATTCTTGGGATTGCAGCCTCGCCACTTATAATTGTTTTATATATCATTATTTCCCTTCTTTCAGGGAGATTCCGCAGGCCTGCCTTATGAGTGTTAAATTACAGCCTTGAGCATCTAATCCTCAGCACCTGAAGGTTTTGCATTTCCGACCTGTTCCCGTGACTTCTTTTCAAACAGAAACAGTCCGGCTTTTATCGCATACCAGCTTGCTAGTATAAGCAAAGGCCAGGTAAGATATTGAAGTATAGCTTCTAGATACATTGCAGAATTATTTTTCTTTTTATGATTATTATTTCGTCCTTTTCAAACTGGTAGTCTTAGCCATTCCTCCGTGCTCTACTCCTTCGCCAAGGCTTCGGAGGACAAGTGTACACTGTGCCCTGTGCCCTGAGCCCTGTGCTTCCTTTCACACCTTCTTCTTCCATCCATCCTGTTTTAACCTTCCTGCTTTAATACACATGACCCTCACTTTTTGTCAGTTCGTCTTCTGTTATTTTTTTCACATTTATTGACTTCCATGCATGCCAGATGTATGCAATCACAAAAGGGATAATAAAAGAGACATACATCATTGTCTTCAGAGTAAACTGGCTTGATGAAGCATTCCGTATTGTAAGGGAGCTCCCGGGGTCATATGATGAGGGATAAAAGGCAGTGCCGTTGAAGCCGGCAACAAGGAACAGTGATAAAACAGCCAGAATGGTACCCGGTCCTGTGAACCATATTCCCTTATTACCGGCTTTAAAAATAGTCGTAAAAAGTCCATATAGGATCAGAATCACTCCTGCAAGGAATAATACCAGCACGAGCGGCATCTGTAAGAGATTATGTAGATACTTATACCTTTCAAGTGATACTTCCCCTGTCTGAAAGTTAGCAGAATATCCCTGAGAAAGAAGCACGGATATCAGGAAAAGAAGAAAGAAAGCCAGGAAGGCAGAGGCATTCAGCACAGTTCTGGCTGTGGCTCTTGAAGCAAGTTCTTTATCATCAATGCTGTTGACAATATATAGCAGGCCGTTTGTTCTGGCAAGAAACACAACAGCAAGTCCGAGGGCCAGGTTTTTGCCGTTCAGAAGCGCTTCGAGACCGTGCCATGGTGTTGCCCACTGAACCTGGTTCATCTGGTTCAAACTGAACATTGATCCTGTAAAGAAAGTTGCAACAGCCACTCCAATAAGAAAAGGACCCACTGAACCATTGATGAACAAAAATATGTCGAAGGCTTTTTGCCCCAGAATATTTGATGGTTTTGATCTGTATTCGTATGCTATTGCCTGAATGATGAAACTGAAGAGAATAGCAATCCAGACCCAGTATGCGCCCCCGAAACTTGTTGCATAAAAGAGCGGGAATGAAGCAAAAAAAGCACCTCCGAATGTTACAAGTGTAGTGAAGGTAAACTCCCATTTTCTTCCCATTGTATTGATAATCATTGTCTTCTGGGAAGCGGTACGGGGCAGGGAAAAAATCATTGACTGACCGCCCTGAACAAACATAAGGAAAACCAGCATCCCTGCCAGAAGGCTGACTATTACCCACCAGTAATGCTGAAGAAATAAATGCGAAATCATTGTATTCATAATATTCACCTCCTAATGTTTCGGGCCAATTTTAATCTGTTTCACCATTATTGATATCTCAGCAGAAAGCAAAACCGTAAAGAGAACTGCAAACAGGATGAATGTTGTAATGACAGATCCCTCTTTCAGGTTTGTCACTGCGGCATTTACAGGCATAAGGTCCTGAATTATCCATGGTTGCCGTCCCATTTCGGCTACAACCCATCCCAGCTCACCTGCTATATAGGGCAAAGGAATTGAAAAAAGGGCAATCCACAGAAACCACCTGTTCTTTTGCAGAGTGTCTCTGTAAAGGAAAAAAAGCGCAAGAACAAACAGAAGCACAAAAAAGAAGCCCAGCATTACCATTAAATGAAAAGAATAAAAAGAGATGGCAACATTCGGGATTACGTCTTCTGATGCATCAATAAATGCATATCCGAAATACCTGAAATAGTTGTCAAGAAACTCTTTGTCGTTGAATTTCTGTCTTATTTCAGCAAGTGTGGATTCATCATTTGCCTCTCTTGCTTTCCGGTATTCAAGCAGTACTTCCCTGGCATGACGCCCTCTTTCCATTTTTTCGCTCACCGACATAATGTTTCTTTGAGCATTGCCTGACACAAGGTCATTGATCCCGGCTACAAAAGTGT
>JABUEV010000022.1 GCA_013314865.1 Bacteroidales bacterium
GTATAATTATAAAAGGGCTTACAATTGAACCCAGAGAAGGCAATCCCTATCCACGAATGGCTGAAACACCGTCAGGAATGCTTAATGCGGTCGGACTACAGAATAAAGGGATTAATTATTTTGAAGAGAATATTTATCCTGCAATAAAAAAGTATGATACAAACATTATTGTTAACATAAATGGTAGTTATATTGAAGATTATGTTGCTCTGGCAGAAAGGATTGACAAGCTTGAAAAAATACCTGCCATTGAGTTAAATATATCTTGCCCGAATGTTAAAATGGGAGGGATGGCATTTGGCACAAATCCTGCTTCTGCAAGGGAAGTTATTAGAGCTGTGAGGTCTGTTTATTCAAAGATACTGATTGTTAAACTTTCACCCAACGTTACTGATATAACAGAATTTGCCATTATTGCACAGGAGGAAGGAGCTGACTCTGTTTCGTTGATAAACACAATTCTTGGGATGGCTGTTGATGCTGAAAATATGAAGCCTGTTCTCTCAACAGTCACAGGTGGTCTATCCGGACCAGCAATAAAACCTGTTGCATTGAGAATGGTATGGCAGGTTGCAAGGGTTGTAAGTATTCCTGTAATTGGTATAGGCGGAATAATGACAGCTACAGATGCAATTGAGTTTATTTTGGCTGGAGCATCAGCAATCGAGGTGGGAACAGCATCATTTATCGATCCACGTGCTTCTGTCAGAATAATAGAGGGCATTGAAGCCTACATGCAAAGAAAAGGCTTTTCAGATATTACCGAAATAAAAGGGCTATTAACCAATCGAAAATAAAACGGATTTGTTATCCGAATTCTTTTTGTTGATTTTAATAAATTCACTATCTTTTGCTTAATTTTTTTACGTTTTGTCTCAGGTTTCTAATTTTATTTAAATCCACATAAGAAATGACTGAAAATTTGCAAATTGATGACCTTGACAGGAAGATTCTGGATATTATAACAAAGAATGCCAGGATACCTTATCTTGAGGTTGCCAGGGAGTGCAATGTATCTGGTGCCGCAATTCATCAACGTGTACAGAGACTTATCCGGATAGGAGTTATAAAAGGTTCTGAGTTTAAAGTAGATCCAGTTCTGGTCGGGTTCAAGACATGTGCTTACATTGGAATATTTCTTGACCATCCGGGCAAATACAGGGAAGTCATAGAAAAATTCAAAGCAATTCCTGAAATAATTGAATGTCATTACACAACCGGAAATTATTCTCTGTTTATCAAGGTTTATACACGTGACAATGAACATTTGAGGAATATTCTTACTGAAAAAATTCAGACTATTCAGGGTATTTCAAGAACAGAAACCCTAATCTCACTGGAAGAATCAATCAACAGGCAGATTCCGGTTCTGGTAAAATAGACAACAAACTGACAATCCTGGAATTCAGTTGATAATTGTCCGTTAGGGAAGAATTACAAAGAGTTCAGCTAAAATTACTTCATTTTTAGCCAATGATTTTTTTAGTTCTGTCAGATTCAGTGATGATCTCACCGGTTTCTTTGTCGACTGCGTACCACGCACCATTGATCAGTCGCGTCATTATATTGCCACAGAGATGCGGGTTGCCCTGAAAATGAGGAGTATCAAGCAATCCTGTTTTAACAGCTTTTGAAATAACAGCAGGATCTGACCATGGGTCTTCACTTTCAGATTCTCCTGACTTTCGAAGTGCTTCCAACAGAATGCGTGCTTCATCTTTAAGGTGATTTTTGCGGCTTTTAACGATTAAATTGTTGGTCAGATCAGGCATACCGTAAAGTAAGTTGTGCAGGACGCCGTGAATTATATTACAGCTTTGTATAAGTTCATCGGCATAGATGGCGTGATCGCCTTCGCTGAAACCTACAACGTGAAGAATGTGAGGTTTAAGTGCCAGGCTAATGACTGCAGATGCTGCAAGCTGGCCCTGAGCAAAAGAAGGACATGATGAGAAATGTGCCAGTCCTGCCCTTACTTCACGGAATACAGTAAATTTTTTATCACACAGTTCTTCTATTAATTCATTCTTAGCCAGCATTTTAGCAATATCCATTTCAGCCGTTGTGCCAGGCGGATTGTTGAACATATATTGGGAGACATAGTGTGTGACTCCCATTTTTTTTGCATTGTATGCGGCAAGGAAAGCCATGGCAACGGCAAGGGAATCGTGGGCGTCTCTGAGGCTCCATTGGTGAGATTCATTTACCTCGACGGGAATTCCTCTCTCTGCATACCATTTCATTACCTGCTGATTCTCTGTCACGGCTTCTTCAATTGTACGCTTTGATCTGCCATCAATAACACTGTACCAGCACAATGGAATTGCAGCCCATGCATTGTTGATAGTCCTGACACTCATTTCAGCCCATTTAAGCAAATCACGTGTCCCCGAATAACATCTTACCAGAGGAAAATTTCCTCTCCTGGTGCTCATGTAGATTGCCTCCAGATCTTCGGGCTTTCTTACCGGAACACCTCCTGCGCCATCCTGCGAATGATCCATCTCTTGTGGCCGGAAGAAATGCTCCTGTGCATTCTGGTCCGGACCAATTGAAAGTACATCCAGAACACCCGATTCAGCAATAATTGCAGCTCCCTCAACCGTTTCCTGAAGGGTGGGGCGACCAAAATGGTGTCTTATCAGTGGATATGGGTATTTTTGATTTATTCTGCCGATCAAAGTACTAGAAATCTTCTCATCGACCTGTTTGTCTACACTGCCCCTGAGGTACTCCTTAATTTTGTCAGCAGGCTCAGTGCCGTTAAATACTCTTTCAAACATTCCTGAGTTACTTGCCACCTCAGCTACTGGAGGAGTCCCTCCAAAAATCAATCTGATATTTTCAATTCCTGCCCGTGAAATCTCTTTCTTCAGTTCGGTCAGAAGTTCAGCAAATGTTTCTGGCGTTAGTCTGTAGCTAACAGCTACTATTGATGGTTTCTCTTCGAGAATTATATTAACCAGTCTTTTTACCGATACGGCAGGTCCATATGAAATGGTCTTGTAACCTTCAGTTTCAGCAAGTTTAAGAAAATGATGCAGTCCACCGACATGAACGCAGGTACCGAGTGCGGCTCCTATTATTTTTTTCATTTTTACAGGATTTGAAAGAATGTTTCTAATCTTACCTGAAAAGCATCAGATTTCTGCTTTGAGATAAATCAGGCAGAAATCATTGCTTGGGACTTTCCCCTATGGCGAGGAGTCTAAGTTCTCTCAGACTCATTCCTGCGATTCCCAGATTCTCAACTGTCCTTCCGATGGCCCAATAGTTTGTTCCATTAAGCTGGCATGCAAGGTTAATGATGGAATTTATAGTGGGAGTCTCAACACCCAGCATATTTCCGACTGAAGCTATTGGAACAAGGCTGCATGGTATATCTTCTTCCAGATATCTCATTTTAAGTGTGCGTGGAGCAAGAATCCCCCTGTATCCTGCATTTTTTCTCATTGCTTCAAATAATGTATCTCCGGTGGCACTGTAAGCCATGTATAACCATTGTCTTGCTGTAATTGCCCTTATACCAAGTGCTTCCGAGACATTAACACGCTCCTCGTCAATCTTTTCAAGGACTCTGGCAACTGACGGTGTGGCTCCTTCATGATAAAACTGGTAATCAATATCATGCTCAATCCATCCGGCATTTAAAACGCATAAGGCAGGATGAAACACACTGCCAATATTTTCCAGGCTTGTCTTAAAAATGTTATCGCCCGGTACGAATTGCGGATAAAATTGACGCAGTTTATTAATCACCTTAGGAATAAGGTGCGCCCTGACAGAAGCAACGGGAATTGAGTGCTTAATACGGAATATGTGAACCTGTGACGGGCCGGTGGCACGGGATGCATAAATAAATGTCTGAGCTTCTGAAATTATTACATCAGCCTTTACTTGCTTCTGGATCAGAATATTTTTGAATTCAAGCGCGCCGAAAGTCCTGCCCGGATGCAACACTATTATTTGCCCGTCAACTAGATACGGGGCTATCTGTTCAGCAATCCAGCGATGCCCGGATGCCGGAACGACTACCATAATAAGTTCCACACCCTCTATGGCATCTTTTATTGAGGTCGTAGCCATATTTATCTTTCCGAAACCTTCAACCTCACCTGTAATTTCTATAGCGCCTGAAGATTTTACACCCCAAAGTCTCTCTTCACCGCGATTGAAAAGATTTACATTATGGCCCATTAAAGCCAGATGTCCGGCCATCGCAAGCCCTCCGTGACCAGCCCCGAGAACTGCTATTTTATTCTTTGATTTGATCATGTTATTTGGCATCAGAGTAAGGATTATAGCAGATTAATTTATGTTAAATGAACCTGGTTTTTAAAGATACAAATTATTACTCAAATTAAAAATTTATGATGTATCTCTGTCTGATGAGGGGTTATATATGCTTGTCTATGAGGCTGTAATTTGAAAGAAAAATTTTATCTGAAAACAATTGGGCAATACAAAATAGATGGTTTTTTATCGACGAAAAATTTTCCGGCAATCAGCATAAAAATATTTAATATGGACAATTTAATTTTATAAGAGATTTTTTAGTTACTTTATTTGTCAAAATTTTTTAAAATAAAGTTTAACATTTAAATAGAACAAAATGAAAAAAATTGTCTTCTTCTTCATTGCATTACTGGTTACCCTTACTGCTGCAGGTCAGCCTGATTTCTCGGGTAGCTGGAAACTGAACACAGGAAAAAGCAAGCTTGGAGAACAGTTTTCAATGGCTCCATCTTCAATAATTATTAAACAGCAGGGAAACGATTTCATGGTTGAAAAGCATTCTTCATTTCAGGATCAGGAGTTTACCACAAATGACAAATTAACACTTGACGGAAAAGAATGCATTAATGCAGGTTTTATGGACTCCCAGAAAAAATCAACTGCTGTATGGTCCGATGATAAAACATCTCTTAAGGTTATTTCAAAAATACCTATGGGTGACGGAGGTGAGATTACTATTACCGAAATTTACAAGATGAACGGAAGTAATATGGTTATAGAATCCGTCTCATCATCCTCCTTTGGAGATATGTCAGAGACTATGGTTTATGACAAGCAGTAAATAATCTATTTAAATATCCCAATAACCCTGGAAGCCTTTGGTAGTCTTTGCTTTTAAAGACTCTAAAGTTCAAGTATTGTTTTCATTAGAGCAATCTGATACCGGATTCTTCTGACAGCAAATGAGTTGAGTCAGGCCATACGCTTGACTGTACTTCCCCTATGTGTCTTTTTTTAAGAAAGAACATGCAAAGCCTTGACTGGCCTATTCCGCCTCCAATGCTTAATGGAAGCATATCGGCAAGAAGCATCCTGTGGAATAAGAGATTTTTGCGTTCGGTACATCCCTTTAGCATAAGTTGTCTTTCCAGTGCCTGTTTGTCGACACGAATACCCATTGAAGAGATCTCAAGAGCTGACTTAAGAACAGGATACCAGAGTATAATATCACCGTTCAGACCGATATAACCGTCCTCGTTAAGAGAGCTCCAGTCATCGTAATCAGGAGCTCTTCCATCGTGAGGTTCACCGTTGCTCAGGCTGGCGCCAATCCCTATCACAAATACGGCACCAAACTTCTGTGCTATCTTTGTCTCACGCTGTTTGGGTGTAAGATCCGGATATAGCATCAAAAGTTCTTCAGCATGTATAAAATGTATCTTATCAGGCAATACCGGCACATATTCCGGAAAGACTGCGTAAAGATCTTTCTCAGTCGCCTTCAGTGCTTCATAAATTGCCTCGACTGTTGATTTCAGGTAACTCAAAGTTCTTTGTTCCGGCAATATACATCTTTCCCAGTCCCACTGGTCAACATAAATTGAATGAATCGGGCTCAGATCTTCATCAGGCCTGATAGCACGCATATCTGTCAGAATTCCCTTTCCAGGTTCAATTCCAAACTCTTTAAGGCGAACCCTTTTCCATTTTGCAAGAGACTGAACTATTGAAATTCTCCGGTTATTTATTCCTTTCACTTCAAAACTTACCGGTTTTTCAACACCATTAAGGTCATCGTTGATGCCGGTTCCATCCGGAACAGCTACAGGAGCAGAAACGTTCACCAGGTTAAGCTCCCTTGAAAGCCTTCGCCTGAATCTCTCCTTTACATAAAGAATTGCCTCTTCAGTTTTTAGAATGTCGCTCTCCTGTGATATTTCGATACCAATTGAAGTCTTCTCCATATATTTTGTAAATCTTAAGTCTGTGTTAATTACAATATTGAAGCAAATATATATAATTAATTTAAAAATCAAACTATAATAATATAAAAAGTAAATATTATTAATTTAATCTTAAATTATGATTTAATGAATTAATCAGAGTTGACCTTTTTCGATTATTTGATTTTATTTCAAAGATTCAGGGTAAAATCAGGCAGAAACATGCCATAATTCCTGGAAGAAAGAATAATCAGAATTAAGTAAGAAGGAATTATCGGGAAAAGTGTGGTATTTTAATCTTTGGTTTAAAAAATGATAAGAGATTTGTTATTAGTGTCGGGTTAAAATATTATAGCAAGAAATAGATAATTGATATCAGCAGAATTAATTACAGATTTCCAGGGGGTGCTTTTATTTTAACTAGAGCTATTCTTCCATTGACAAATCGCATGTCTGATGAGACTCTTAAAAAACAACTCCGCAGGAGTGATCTGTCTGTAGAAATTTATTCACGGCATTTTATTAGCTTCGTTGGAGAGAATTGTATTAAATTTTATCGCAGTGATTCTTAATTATTAGTGCCCGGTTAAATTATTTGAGCGAGAAATAATTATTGATATCAACCGCATAATTTACAGGCCGCCAGGTGTTGTTTTCATTTTATTGGTGCTATTCTTCTATTAACAGATCGCATGTTTGATGAGACTCTGAAAAAACAACTCCGCAGGAGTGATCTGTCTGTAGAAATTTATTCACGGCATTTTATTAGCTTCGTTGGAGAGAATTGTATTAAATTTTATCGCAGTGATTCTTAATTAGTATTTATTTTCGATCAGGATTCTTTATCATTTAAGAAAGATTACTATTTACATAATGAGACTATTCAGAAAATATTACTAAGTAAGAAATACTACTAATTAAGAAATATTACTAAGTAAGAAATACTACTAATTAAGAAATATTACTAATTAAGAATTATTACTAATTAAGAAGTATTACTAATTAAGAAATATTGCTATTTAAGAATCATTACTAAATGCAAAGAATTACTATTCAGGTAATACTATTATTTAAGTGAAGATACTATTTAAGAACAGCTATTATGTAAGAAAGATTGATATTTGGAAGATAGTATCATTTATAAATTATTATTCATTAACATTTATTTGTAAATGATAATTATTATTAATTACGAATCATTCTTGAGAAAGAAATGTCCGCACTAAAAAAGAAATACGGCCATATGGCTCTAATAGCCGGAGCTTCAGAAGGTCTTGGTGCAGCCTTCTCTGATTACCTGGCACATGCCGGCTTCGACCTTGTTTTAGTTGCACGCAGACAGGAACTTCTGCAATCATTTGCCCTCTCTATGCAGGAAAAATATCACACCAGGGTTTCTGCAGTATGTTGTGATTTGTCATCAGCAGACGCTTCTGACCAGTTGATGTGTTCAGTCGATGCTTCTGAAATTGACGTCCTGGTTTATAATGCAGCACTCTCTTTTATCGGTCCGTTTGAGTCTGATTCCCCTGAACATATAATAAAAATTGCAACAACAAATATGATAACTCCTCTGAAACTTGTCAGAGTTGTCGGAGAAGAGATGCTTAAAAAGGGCAGGGGGGCAGTTATTCTTATGTCATCTCTTGCCGGATTTCAGGGAAGCGGATTCTTATCAGCCTATGCGGCTACAAAGGCATTCAACAGAATCCTTGCAGAAAGCTTATGGTATGAATGGAGACATAAAGGCGTGGATGTAATAGCCTGCTGTGCAGGTGCAACTGCAACAAATAACTACAAGCTCACAAATCCCGGAAAAACAGGATTACTTTCACCATCTGTCCAGACCCCTGAACAGGTAGTTAAGGAATGCTTTGCAGAACTTGGTAAAAAACCTTCTGTTGTAACCGGTTATGGAAATAGGGTTGCCAACTTTTTAATGCAGCGATTGATTCCCAGAAAAACTGCAGTCAGAATAATGGGAGATACAACACGGAAAATTTACCGGATCTGAATCTTTGTAAATTCTGACGTGTCAGAATAATCAATAAACATAGGGTATTATTCTGTAGGGAACTTTTTTTATATATTGTTCCCATAATGCCCCGTATTTTGATTTGCACCGTTTATCATCCGCAATCTGCCTGGGTATCAAAAGAGCAACATAATATAGCGGATATAGCCATACTGCCAAAACTGAAGGATATCCTGTAAACAGAACTATACCTGTCGCCATCAGTATTTCTCCAAGATAATTTATGTGTCTGCTTAACCCCCAGAATCCATTTACAAGAAGAGTGTTCTTACCGTCAGAGATAACTTCTGGCTTTAAGCCAAGGAATGGACGGTAAGGGTTCTTTTTGAATGTATACTTCTGCATGTTTGCTCCGCGGGATAATCCCCATCCTGAGAAGAAAACAAGTAAGTAAACAATGATAAGAACAGCAGGAGTTCCTGGATTTGGCATTTCAGCTGTAGCCCATAACGGAATAGCATAGAAATAAGGGTAGAAGGCAGTGTCACCCCAGCCAAGCTTAAATCCAACTCTTTCAGCAAGAAAATCATATGTGTAAAGGTGCACTTCTTCAAATAACAGATAATCCACCACAAACCAGGTGAGTAGTGCAGATGAAATAATTAAACCGGGTGATGCAAAAGATCCGAATTTAATATAATGATAGGCTGCAATATTGAGAACATTAAGTTCCAGCATTATTGCGCCAGTCAGATATAGCAACATTTTAAAATCAATCCGGCCTCCCCATAATTGAGGATTTTCAATTCTGCCGTAATAGAAATCCGCAAGAAATGACTTTTTTACCTGAGGGAACGGTAAAACTATTGCCAGGGAGAAAATCAATCCGAATGTGATTGCTCCTCCCAGCGTGTACCATCTCATCTGGTAAAGCCAGTCCCACTCAATTACATCCGCCAGACACAAGACAATCCAGGTTATTATGACAATGTTGAAAACAAGGAGGCCGTTAAGTCTGTATCTGAGCTTAACATCGGAGCCGGGACGGGTTATATATCCATTTACCCATCGGCCTGGAAGTAGAGCATTTAATAAAAAAATGAAAAAATAAATAATAAAGGGTGCGAATAATCCAGCCAGTTTATTCATGTCATCAGAGGTTATTAATGATACTTATTAGTTCTTCGGCGTTTTTTACAGCATAACCATGGTAGTCGTTATTAAAAAAAACCCATACCTTCTTGCCGTTATCAGCCCAGTATTTTATTTTATGTCCAAACTCAGTCAGAGTCTCGATACTGTAATCTGTTGCGTAAAGTTGTTCTCTTCCGTGAAAGCGAATATACACTAGATCTGATGTTAC
Source organism: Bacteroidales bacterium (assembly GCA_013314865.1). GTDB lineage: Bacteria > Bacteroidota > Bacteroidia > Bacteroidales > VadinHA17 > LD21. The sequence goes on from JABUEV010000022.1 coordinate 9,518, forward strand.
AGCTTCAAAAAACGGATATCTTTTTCCTGAGTCAGCAATTACAAAAGCTGCTTTATATCTCGAAAGAAGCTCCAAAAACTCATCGTTGATCCACGTATTGTTTCTTACTTCAAATGCAAACTGGTAATCCGGACACTCTTCCCTGAGCAGATCAAGAAAATCATTTATTACTGATTTGTCATAATTCATCTGCGGCGGAAGCTGAACAAGCACAGGACCCAGCTTGTTTTTCATCCTTTCAAAAACACTGATAAATTTTAATAATGGCTCCCTTACATTCACCAGTTGAAGCTGATGGGTAATAAATCTGCTAAGTTTAAGGCAGAATTTGAAATTATCGGGAGTCCGCCTTATCCAGCCTTCAACGGTCGATTTTAAAGGGAGATGATAAAAAGAGGAGTTTAGCTCAACGCAGTCAAACTGTTTAACGTAATACTCAAGAAAATGTTTTGTATCCAGATCTGATGGATAAAAGATACCTGACCAGTGTCTGTAGCTCCATCCGGAAGTGCCTATGAAGATATCATCAGACTTCATCCAGATCCGATGCATTTATTGATTACACTCTGCCAAAGTTATCACAATTTATGACTCTTTGACAGCAAATCAAAAAATCTCCTTTATATTGCCAATCAATGAGTTAAACAGGAATCTGTCCCAAAACGGACATGATAAGTATACGAAAGTTCAGGAACTTCCAGACTCCCACTAACCAAATACCTGCGCTACAGGTTATTATTACAGAAAAATATTAAATTGAATTATGACCCTTATAGATTCTTGAATTACTTAATGTAACAAGATATCCTTCCCAGGTAAGACTTCCCGGTCCCAGTCCTGTTATGGTTGCTGTAGCATGTGCATCAGCCCTTACAATCATTACCACATCATAATTACCCAGGTTGGTAAGGATGCTGAAGCGCAGTGTATGAACCATTCTTTTGGCATCACTGTGAACGCTCCATTTACCCAGGTTTCCTTCGGCAGTCACTCCTCCGACACCATTGTACCCGAGGCTATAGTCTGATCCTGTCTGCAGTATTCCTTTTGCTTTATCGATTCTTATGAAATTTATAGCTGAAGTCACAGGAATTCTGTCGCCATATCTGTTTCTCAGATAGTTAGCTTCAAGAACAAATTTTCTTGCATTAAGCAAAGAGTCGATAAGGTAAAAATTCCTTGTCAGCTGGGCTTTCCGGATTTCTTTCTTCTCACGGCGGTCCAGCTTTGCATCCTGTGCCTTGCTTTCAGCGCTGACCATTAATAGTCCGAAAAGCAACAGGGTGCTTGATATATATCTGATATTCGGTTTCATATCGTATTGTTTTGATGCATTATCAAATATTCAAATTATATGCCACAATTAAAATATAGCGAATGATATTAAATTCAGAAAAATCTCCGGGAAATAATTGAGAACTCAAGACTGCTGAAAGAGAGAAATTGTTTAACAAGACCTTTTTGCTACAGGACCTAAATAATTCCGCTTTGTGATCCAGCTTGGATTCCTTGCCCGACTGATTGAGACAGCGGTCAGATGGGAATTCCAGAAGCTTCCTTGCTGTTTATCAGGTTAATGATGAATTCTTTTGATTTTCTGCTTTTAATGAATCTCTCTCTCTTTCTGGCCGAGCTAATAGAGTCGAAAGTCTCGGTATAGACCACTATCCAGGGAATTCCTGTATCAGTAAATTTACCTTTGATTCTGTTATGTTCATAAAGGCGCCTGTCAAGATTATAGTGCTGCCAATATAATAGCGATTTAACTTCTTGCTATACAAAATATACAAGGTATACACGGTTCAGCGAAACCTTTATTACAGCGCTTCATTAATTCCACTTAGTGATCCAGCTGGGATTCGAACCCAGGACCCCATCCTTAAAAGGGATGTGCTCTACCTGCTGAGCTACTGAATCGATTTGCAATATTTTAAAGAACCCAGGACCCTCCCGCAAAGCGGGATGCTCTACCTGCTGAGCTACTGAATCGATTTGCAATATTTTAAAGAACCCAGGACCCTCCCGCGAAGCGGGATGCTCTGCCTGCTGAGCTACTGAATCGATTTGCAATATTTTAAAGAACCCAGGACCCTCCCGCGAAGCGGGATGCTCTACCTGCTGAGCTACTGAATCGATTTTTGCGAGTGCAAATGTACTATAATTTACGTTCAATCCAAATAATATATTTCTAATTTAATTGTAAAAACGAAGTAAAAAATGGGATTTTAAATTAATAAATACTTTATTTTGTCTGAATTAAAAACGAAGCATTTCTCAAACTTATAGAATGAAGAATATATTCAGGGATAAAGTTGTAATAGTTACAGGAGCCTCTTCGGGAATTGGAGAGGCTGTTGCCAGAGAATTTGCAAGACACGGAAGTAAAGTGGTCCTCGCAGCAAGATCGGAGAATAGATTGGCCGAAATTACTAACGAAATAAAAGCCGAAAAAGGAGAAGCATTTTATGTAAAAACTGATGTTTCAAAAGAGGAGGAGTGCAAAAAACTGATTGAAGAAACAGTGGCAAGATATGGTACTGTAAATATTCTTGTCAATAATGCGGGTATCTCCATGAGAGCTGTTTTCGATGATGTCGACCTGAAGGTTCTTCACAGGCTGATGGATGTTAATTTTTGGGGTACAGTATACTGTACAAAATACGCTTTGCCATATTTAGTCTCAAACAGAGGTTCTGTAATAGGTGTTTCATCGGTCGCTGGGTTCCATGGCCTGCCAGGCAGAACAGGTTATTCGGCTTCAAAATTTGCAATGCACGGATTTCTTGAGACTCTTAGAATTGAAAATCTCAAAAGAGGGCTGCATGTAATGATTATTGCTCCGGGCTTCACGGCAACAGAAATAAGAAAACATGCCCTCACTGCTGACGGATCAGAACAAGGCGAATCACCACGTAAAGAGGAGAGACTTAAATCGCCGGAATATGTTGCCAAATGGGTACTGAAAGGAATAAGAAAAAGAAAGCGAAATAAAATACTTACCTGGGACGGAAGAATTACTGCACTTTTCCAGAGAATTCTTCCTGGAGTCATTGACTGGGCTTACTATATAGAAATGGCAAGGGAACCTAAATCACCTTTCAAATAATCCTGAACTGAAAAATGTTCTGAATAAACCTGAAAATCCTTTATATGGTCAGTCGCAATGTGTCTCAGCAATATTAACTGATTAGATAGATCAGCTGGCTGAGAGCTTTTTTCTCCTTTAGTACAATATCTTCGGAAAATCAGGGTTTAATATTAGACTAAATCCCAGAATGTCTTATATACCCTTTAAGTTATGAGAAGTATTGTAAAAGCAAGGTTAAAATT
>JABUEV010000023.1 GCA_013314865.1 Bacteroidales bacterium
TCTATTCTTTTTGATCTGCGTAAATCCTGAATGTCAAGTATAGGAGTCAAAATAAGATTTGTCAGTATCGACACATCCAGTACACCAATGGGATCGTCATTCTTATAAGTACCTCTTCTTGCTGTGAGACTGTACCATTTGCCTCCCAGGTACATTGAAAAGTTATGCAGTTTTCCGGGTTTGTAAGGTTTTTTACCTTTGAGCCTTACGACGAAGGATTCTTCCAGTTTATCAAGGAATTGTTTTTCGGAGAGTCCGTTCAGGTCTTTGACAAGTCTGTTGTAATCAATAATCTTCAGCTGGTTTTCCGGAAAATGAACAGCAAGGAAGTAATTGTATTCCTCATCTCCCTTGTGGTTTGGGTTCTGTTCTCTTTTCTCCTTTCCTACCAGTGCAGCTGCAGCAGTCCGGTGATGTCCGTCGGCTACATAGGTGCATGGTACTTTCTCAGCAAAGAGTTTTTCTATCTGGCTTACTTTGGTATCATCAGATATAACCCAGAACTGGTGCCTGAAACCTTCGTCTGACACAAAATCATATTCAGGTTTCTCTTTTCTTGTTATCGATTTGACTATTTTGTCTATCTCCCTCACATTTCGGTAGGCGAAGAAAACCGGCTCAATATTGGCGTTGTTGATTCTGACATGAACCATGCGGTCCTGTTCCTTGTCAGGTCTTGTAAGCTCATGCTTCTTTATGACACCGTTAAGGTAGTCGTCGACCGAAGCGCATCCTACCAGCCCGTATTGTGTTCTTCCCGACATTGTCTGAGCATAGATATAGTAGCATGGTTTACTATCCTGAACCAGCCATCCCTTTTCCTGCCATTTCTTAAAATTCTCCACCGATCTCATGTAAACCTCATCGGAATGAGGATCCACTGATGAAGGGAGATCAATTTCGGCCCTTGTTATATGAAGAAGGGATTTTTCTTTTCCGCTGGCCATAATTCTTGCCTCCTCAGTATTCATAACATCATAAGGAAGGCATGATAGTTCTTCGACTATCGATGCGGGGGGTCTAAGTCCTCTAAATGGTTTTACAACTGTCATTCAGTAAAGTTTGGTAAAAGTTAAATAGGATTGCGGATTTCGGATTGCGGATTTCGGATTGCGGATTTCGGATTGCGGATTGCGGATTCAAATCCGAAATCAAAAATCCGAAATCCGAAATCACTTGTTCAGTCTGTATTTTTCGTTGCCTGTTTTGAAATAGTCTACAATCTGCCTTGCTGCCGCGACACCGGCATTAATATTGGCCTCTTCGGTCTGTGCTCCCATTTTTTTTGCGGTGAACAGGAACCTTCCTTTAAATTTCTCCTCAAGCTGTTGTTTGCAATCCGGCTCAACATCAGCAAGATATTTAAAATCAGGACGCTCTTAAAAAATTTTAAGCAGTTCATCCTCATTAATAACCTCTTTTCTTGCAGTATTGACGAGCACGGCATTTTCGGGCATGAGCTTCAGAAGCCGATAGCCGATTGATTTTTTTGTCTGCTCATTTGCAGGGATATGGAGTGAGACATACTGGCATACAGAATACAATTCTTCAGCTGAATTGCATACTTTCACGCCGGAAGATTTAATGTCATCGGCCTGCACATAGGGGTCATAAGCATAAATATCCATTCCGAATCCTTTTGCTATCATTGCCACGTATCGTCCCACATTTCCGAAAGCATGGATGCCGATTGTTTTTCCTCTCAATTCTGTCCCTGATTTTCCGCTGAAACCGCCTCTTGCCTGGTAAAGCATCAGTGCAAACGCAAGTTCCGCAACGGCATTTGAATTCTGTCCCGGAGTATTCATTGCTACGACATTATGAGCAGTGCAGGCTTTAAGGTCGAGGTTGTCATATCCGGCCCCGGCACGTACCACAATTTTAAGTTTCCGGGCTGAATCAAGGACTTCAGAAGTAACCAGGTCGCTTCTGACAATCAAGGCATCAGCATCTTTAACTGCATTGAGAAGGTCAGCGACATTCTTGTAGTTTTCCAGCAAGACAAGTTCGTGTCCGGCCGACTCCGTCACTTCACGAATCTGTTTTACAGCAACGGGTGCAAATGGTTTTTCTGTTGCAACAAGTATTTTCATTTACTGTTAATTTGTTAACAATCAGACAATGTTCCTTCAGGAGAAAATTCAATTCTTTAATTCAAACTCTTTCATTACTTCAATCAAAGCGATAACGCTTTCCTTCGGAAGGGCATTATATAAAGAAGCGCGGAATCCTCCCACCGATCTGTGTCCCTGTATTCCTATCATACCTTTTGATTTTGCAAAATCGGAAAATGGTTTTTCAAGTTCCTTATATTCATCTGCCATGACGAAACAAACATTCATGAGAGACCTGTCTTCCGGATCTTTTACAGTCGGGACAAAGAGTTTGTTTCTTTCTATTTCGTCATAGAGAAGTGCCGCCTTTTCCTTGTTTCTTTTTTCCATAGCTTTCACTCCGCCAAGATCTTTAAGCCATCTGAGAGTCTGCTGGGCTGCAAAGACAGCAAACACCGGCGGTGTATTGAACATTGATTCAGCCTTTATGTGTGTGCGGTAGTCAAGCATTGTAGGTATTGGTCTTGTTACTTTACCCAGAACATCCTCCTTTATTATGATAACCGTAACACCGGCAGGTCCAAGGTTCTTCTGTGCACCGGCATAAATAAGGGAATATTTTGAAACGTCAACCGGCCGGCTGAATATATCCGACGACATATCAGCAGCTACAGGTACGGCAACATCCGGATCCTTCTTAAGCTGTGTGCCGAATATAGTATTGTTGGTTGTCACATGAAAATAATCGGCATCGGCCGGAACAGTATAATTTTTTGGTATATAGCTGAAGTTCTTGTCTTTTGATGATGCAACTTCCACGGCATCCCCGTAAAGTTTTGCTTCTTTAAACGCTTTGGATGCCCATTCACCCGTCACAAGGTACGCTGATTTTTTGTTCATCAGGTTCATAGGAACCATTGCAAACTGCAGACTGGCACCTCCTCCGAGGAAAATCACCTGGTATCCTGCAGGAACGTCAAGCATCTCTTTGACCAGAGCAATCGTATCATTCATACATTCTATGAACTCCTTGCTTCGGTGAGATATCTCAAGCACTGAAAGTCCTGTACCGGCAAAGTCCTTTATGCCTTCGATTGTCTTCTCAATCGTATAGCCCGGAAGTATGGACGGGCCCGCGTAAAAATTGTGTTTCTTCATTTCCTGATTATTTTAAGGTTTGATGTTTCAATTCTCAGAATGCTTATTGTAAAAGTATTTTAATTTCTCCGATTTAACCCCAGCTTCCGCTTACAGGTTTGTAAATTCTGTTTTTTCTTCAGTTTTTAATTACCGGCAATCAAAATTAATAAATTATTGAATGTTTTAACTTTATTATTACAATCAGAACCTTATAAATTTCAAATATTATTAACAAGGATACCGTTTTTAATTACAGGTATCTTGTCAGTAAAGTCCATGGTAAGGCAGAAATCTATGCAATCATCCAGTCCTTTTGATCTGAGTCTGCTTCTCTGGGCACATTTTTCAAGATATCCGCGAAGGTCACTTGCGGCGGATGACCAGAGGTCTGCTGCTGCAAGTGTTGAATCGCAGATTGTAGAGTAGCTTGATGAATCAAGCAGTGCCTTTGCATAAGCTCCTGCACAGACAGAATCCTCAAGATTAAACCTGTTTTTCCATCCTGCACAAAAGAGAACCACATCTTTATCCTGCGACAACAGCCACCTGATCATTGCGGTGAAATTCAGGAAAGAGCCTATTGCTATCCTGTAAGCTGACGAGGCAAGTTTAATAATTCCCGTACCATTAGTGGTGCTGTAGACTATAGTTTTGCCTCTGACTTTTTCAGCAGTGAAGTTAAAGGGAGAGTTACCGAAATCGGCAAAGTCAAGTATAAATCCGTCGCGCTCTGCTGCCACCAGGTAGCCTTTCTTTTTATATTCACGGGCTTCTTCCACACCGGCAACCGGGATAATGGCAGACACACCGTTATGAAAAGCAGTGCAGATAGCTGAGCTTGCTCTAAGCACATCGATGATAACTACTATTGATCCCTTGTGAAGTTCAGGTTCATAAAGGGCCGGAGAGAAGCAGGTATCAAGATTTCTTAAAGGCATCAGCAGGCAGGGGCTTATTTTTTAAATTTATCAGGGTCAAAAGCCGGTAGGTTGGCAACAACGGCCTTAAGGTCCTTATTACGTATCCTGATGAAAATTTCGGTGCCGTTTGCCCAGAAACCTTTGGCAAGGTATGCCATTCCGATACCCTGCTTCATTACCGGCGACATTGTTCCTGAAGTGACCTCTCCTATCCTGTTGCCTGTCTGATCAAACACTTCATAATGCTGTCGGGGAATTCCGCGGTCAATCATTACAAATCCCTTCAGCCTTTTTGACACGCCTTCATTCTTCTGCTTTAAGAGAAAAGCCTTGTCTATGAAATCCTTATGGCCGGCAAATTTGGTTATCCAACCCAGTCCGGCCTCAATGGGCGACGTTTCGTCATTTATGTCATTTCCGTAGAGACAGTATCCCATTTCAAGCCGGAGGGTATCCCTGGCTCCAAGTCCTGCCGGTTTAATGCCAAATTCCCTGCCTGCATCAAATACAGCCTCCCACAATGCAGGAGCATCCTCATTTCTGATATAAAGTTCACAGCCTCCTGAACCTGTATAACCTGTTGTGGAAAATAAAACATCCTTAATTCCGGCAAAGTTTATTGTCTTAAAGGTGTAATATTCCATATTCTCCACAGGAGTGTCAGTAAGTTTCTGCATGGCTTTCAGGGCCAGTGGTCCCTGAACAGCCAGCTGGGCAATGGAATCGGAAGCATTTACGAGGTCTTTCCCGGGGATGATTCCGAACCGTGAAGCATGCCTTACACACCATTCCCAGTCCTTTTCAATATTGGCAGCATTTACCACAAGAAGATATTTTTCACTGTTGATCCTGTAAACAAGAAGATCATCCACAATGCCTCCCTTTCCGTTCGGAAAACATGAATACTGAACTTTTCCGTCAAACAGAGCCGACACGTCGTTAGAGGTTATATACTGCAGGTAGTCAGTCGCAGAAGGTCCGCTTACATAAAACTCACCCATGTGCGAGACATCAAAGACACCAACTCTTTCCCTGACATTCATGTGTTCGTCATTGATGCCGGTATATTCAACCGGCATATTAAATCCTGCAAAAGGAACCATCCTGGCTCCTGCAGACAGATGAAACCTGGTAAACGGAGTATTTTTCATCAATTGCTTATTAATTTGAGAATAAAATAATCCGGAAATATTCCGGCAGAAAAATCTGAGCTTAAAAATAGAATTTATTTAGGTTTTTAAAAATAGATAATACTCATAACTAATAACCAATATAACTAAACCGCTGTCAAAATTTTACTATTTTTGTTATCAGACGGCACTTTAATAAATTCAAAAAATAATTCACTTTAATATAATGAATTACCAATATATCAAGACTGATTATCTTGACATGGTGTCAGGAGGTGACAAGGAACTTGTGAAGGAGCTGATTGACATGTTTCGTGAGCAGGTAAGGGAAATACGCGATGAGATGCTGTTGTTGCTCAGTGAAAAGGATTACAATGCACTTGGACTGCTTGCTCACAAGGCAAAATCGTCAGTTGCCATAATGGGGATGGATGACCTGGCTGTAATGCTTAAGAATTTCGAACTGCAGGCAAAGGAGGGTGTGTCGGTCGAAAATTATCCTGCATATATAGACCGGTTTGCCAGAGAAACTGAACTGGCAGTTTTTGAACTTGAGGATCTGTTAAAAAACATGTAAAAGAGACTAAAATGATCAGTATCGAAAGAAAGGACAAGATTGATGTAGTGTCTTTTTCAGTTGACAAACTGAACGCCAATACAATTGACAGAATAAAAGAAGAGATGGGAAATCTGTTTGACAAGTCCAATGCAAAGGTCATCATTGATCTTAAGGGGATTGAATACATTGACAGTTCAGGGTTTGCTCTCTTCCTGACGCTTCATAAATCAGCGAAGAACAATTACGGCATCCTTAAATTTGTAAATCCCGAACCCCGTGTAACTGAAATTTTCAGAACGTTGCATCTGCACACGGTGTTCGAGATTTACAATGACCTGGATACCTGTATAAAATCTTTCAGGTAGTCATTCGGGCTGATTTTTTATTTTTAAAAATAAGTCTGTCGTCTTTTACATCTATAATAACTGTGTCATCTCTTGATACTTTTCCGGCAATTATTTCCTTCGACAGTTCGTTTACTATTTCTCTCTGAATAAGTCTTTTAACAGGTCTGGCCCCGTGTTGCGGATCATAACCTCTTACGGCGAGCCAGTCGATTGCAGGGTCAGTGACCTCCAGCCTGAGGTTTTGTCCTTCCAGAGTTTTTCGTATCAGATTAAGCTGGAGGACAACTATTTCACGAATCTGGTCTGCAGAAAGCGGTTTAAACATCACCACCTCATCAATTCTGTTAAGGAATTCAGGCCGGAGCGACCTTCTGAGGAGCATGAATATTTCGTTTCTGAGGTTATCTTCTTCTTTTTCAGGCATTTTGTTGTTCCATTTTTCCATCCTGTCCCTTATGATGTCTGAACCAAGGTTGGAAGTCATAATAATGATCACGTTTCTGAAATTAACTGTCCTTCCCTTATTATCGGTAAGGCGTCCCTCATCAAGTACCTGAAGAAGAAGGTTAAACACGTCGGGGTGTGCTTTTTCTATCTCATCGAGCAGTACAACTGAATAGGGTTTATGACGGACAGCCTCGGTGAGCTGGCCTCCCTCGTCATAACCTATATATCCCGGAGGGGCGCCTATAAGACGTGAAACGGAGTGGCGCTCCTGGTATTCTGACATATCGATGCGGGTCATAAGGTTTTCGTTATTGAAAAGGAATTCAGCCAGTGCACGGGCAAGTTCTGTTTTACCCACACCAGTTGTTCCGAGGAAGATAAAGGATCCGACAGGTCTTTTCTGGTCCTGAAGCCCTGCTCTTGAACGTCTCACCGCGTCGGCCACAACTCTTATAGCCTCATCCTGTCCGACAACTCTTTTATGAAGTTCCTCCTCCAGCCTGAGGAGTTTTTCCTTTTCACTTTCGAGCATTCTCGACACAGGTATCCCCGTCCATTTTGAGACAATGGCAGCAATATCTTCCGATCTTACTTCCTCACGCACCAGTGAACCCTTGCTTCTTCTCTTTTCAATTTGTTCTTTCAGTTCTGCTATCTCTTTTTCAAGAGAGATTATTTTTCCATACCTGATTTCGGCCACCCGTCCGTAGTCACCTTTGCGTTCTGCTTCTTCGGCTTCATATCTCAGGGCTTCCATCGCTTCCTTTTTCTCCTGCATTTTTTCAATCATATCCTTTTCTGACTTCCAGGCAGCCTTCAGCTCGTCGCGTTTTGCAGTCAGTTCTGCAAGAGCGCGGGAAACTTTTTCCTCATTTACCTTATCACCATCGCGTCTGAGAGCTTCTCTCTCAATTTCAAGCCTTGCGATGGCGCGCATAGTCTCGTCAAGTTCTTCAGGAAGTGAATTCATCTCAAGTCTCAGTCGTGAAGCAGCCTCATCAATCAGGTCTATGGCTTTATCAGGAAGGAAGCGGTCGGTTATGTACCTTGTTGAAAGATCAACGGCAGCAATAAGTGCCTCATCACGGATTATCACCTTATGATGTGCCTCATATTTTTCACGAATTCCTCTCAGAATAGAGATAGTATCTTCCCTGTCGGGTTCATCAACCATTACTACCTGGAATCTTCTTTCCAATGCTTTGTCTTTCTCAAAGTATTTCTGATACTCACCCAGTGTAGTGGCACCTATAGCTCTAAGTTCCCCCCTGGCAAGAGCTGGCTTAAGAATATTGGCTGCATCCATAGCCCCTTCAGACTTGCCTGCACCTACAAGAGTATGAATTTCATCAATGAACAGCACTATTTCTCCGTCGGAAGAAATTACCTCATTTACAACCGATTTCAGGCGCTCTTCAAACTCGCCTTTGTATTTTGCACCGGCTATAAGAGCTCCCATGTCGAGTGAATAGATCACCTTCGACTTAAGGTCTTCCGGGACGTCTCCCCTGACAATCCTGAAAGCAAGTCCTTCCGCAATGGCAGTTTTGCCAACGCCCGGTTCTCCGATAAGGATAGGATTGTTTTTGGTGCGGCGCGTCAGTATCTGAAGTATTCTTCTTATCTCATCATCCCGCCCTATAACTGGATCCAGTTTGCCTGACCTTGCCCGTTCATTCAGGTTAATTGCATACCTGTTAAGCGAATTGAAGGTATCCTCTGAAGTCTGACTCTCGACTGATGCACCCTTTCTCAGCTCGGTGATAGCGGCTTTAAGTTCCTTCATCGTCACGCCGTGATCCTTGAGAATCCTCGATGCCCTGTCGTCAGTGTCAAGAATGCCGGCTAAAATATGCTCGTTGGTGATAAACTTATCCTTCATTTTTCCTGCATGTTCGCCGGCCTTCCTCAGAGCCTCCGATGCCGCCGGTGAAAGATAGCTTTCAGCTCCTGATACACGCGGATAGGAATCTATCAGCTTCTCCACCTCACGTATAACAGCCTGCTGATTTACCCCAATCTTGCCAAAAAGATAGCTTATGATGCTTTCAGCTTCGCTCATCACACCATGCAAAAGGTGTGCGCATTCAACAGCCTGCTGGCCTTTTGACCCGGCAATGTTGAATGCCTGCTGTATCGATTCCTGTGCTTTTAAAGTAAAATTGTTCAAATTCATAGTCTTAATCCGTTTTACGGTGTTTAATCAAATCTTCTGCCAACAGGAAATATTTAGCAATTTTTGACGTTTTGACATTCCAGGCTCGATCTATCTGACAATATGACAAGATGGTAGATTAAACCAGGCTTGAAATATAATTTGTTCATTTGTTTTTTAGAAATGTAGATAACTTATCTGCAGTGTGTTTTTAAATGACTTATTTTTATTAGGAATTATGTTTGAAAAAGAATCAGGTATTTACGTTTCATATATTGTTTTATTTGAATAAAATAAAATGAGTGAGAAGATTTTGCTGACACTTATGCAATTATTTGCAATAATTGCAAAGCCTCACACAAATGATGCTGAGCGAAGGGGCATTGTGGAAGCATTTCTCAGGCGTCTTCTCAACCAGGAACTGCTGAATAAATATCTTTCTGTATATGACAATGCTTATGATGAGGCAAGGAAAAAGCTTGAAAAAAGTTCTGCAGAAAGAAGGGAAGGAGCCATAGCAGTAAGGATCAGAAAGTTGTGTAATGAGATCATTGAAGAGGGTCAGCTGGACCAGGAGCAGAGAATTGTGGTTGTTATCCAGGCTCTTGAATTCTGCAGGTCGGGAAATGGACAGCCTGATTCCGTCGAACTTGGCTTTATCAACACCCTGGCGGAAGGTCTTTTTATTTCACAGGAAGAATACAGTTTAATTGAAAAGTTTGTTCTGAATTCCTTTGACGAACCGCCTCTGTCGCAAAATCTGTTGATTATCAGTGGTGACAGTACCTTCAGCAGGCCGCCGGTCAAACATATATGCAAGGATCTGTTAAAAGGTCAGATATGGATTCTGTTTGTGTCTTCAATTGAAAAATATTTTCTCCGTTTTTCAGGTACCGGTGAACTGACCATGAACGGTCAATTGCTTCATGAAAATAAAGTCTACCCTTTCAGCACCGGTTCTTCGCTAAAGGGCTACAATATTTCGCCGGTTTACTTCTGGGATGTCACCATGCAGTTTCTCAGTGAGGAGTTTAAATCCTCGAGGGTGGTTTATGAAGTGAACAACCTCGAGTATCGTTTTAAAACCAGGCATGTTGGCATCCATCATATGAGCTTCAGGGGGGAATCGGGCAGAATGATCGGAATAATGGGTGCCAGCGGAGCAGGCAAGACAACTCTTTTGAGTGTTCTCAACGGTACAAATGAGCCGTCAGACGGAGAGGTGCTGATAAACGGAATAAGCATTCACAAGGAAAAAGAAAAAATAAAAGGACTGATAGGCTATGTTGCACAGGACGACCTTCTGATTGAAGAACTCACGGTTTTTGAAAATCTCTATTATAACGCCCTGCTTTGCTTTGACAACCTGACCCATGAACAGATAGTGGATAGAGTTGACAGCGTCCTCAAAAACCTTGGGCTTTATGAAATAAGGAATATGAAGGTTGGCACACCTCTGAACAAAAATATAAGCGGAGGACAGCGGAAGAGACTTAATATTTCCCTGGAGTTGATCCGTGAACCGGCAATCCTCTTTCTTGACGAGCCCACTTCAGGTTTGTCATCACGCGATTCAGAAAATATTCTTGACCTGCTTAAGGAACTTGCCAGGAAAGGCAAGCTGTTGTTTGTGGTAATACACCAGCCATCCTCAGACATATTTAAAATGTTCGACAAGCTGATAATACTGGATACTGGTGGTTATATGATTTACAACGGAAATCCGGTAGAGTCGATCGAGTATTTTAAAAGGAAGATTGAGCAGGCCAATTACAATGCCAGTGAATGCCATGTGTGCGGAAATGTCAATCCCGAACAGATTTTTAATATTGTTGAAACCAGGATTCTGAATGAAAATGGCAAACCCACCGATATAAGAAGAATTTCGCCTGAGGACTGGAACCGCATGTATTTGTCTGAAAAAAAGGAGGAAGATCTTGAAAAGGGAGGTGCCATTCCCGAAATTAACTTCAAGACTCCAGCCAAACTGAAGCAGACTGTAATATTTGCCAGGCGCGATATTCTCACTAAGATATCAGATCTCCAATACCTGGTTATTACCCTTTTAGAAGCACCTGTGCTGGCTTTCTTCCTTGCATTCCTGATAAGATATTTTGATGAAAGTGCAAGAAATCCCCGCTACACCCTTTATGAAAACAGCAATCTGCCGGTATATATCTTCATGTCGGTAATAGTCGCCATCTTCATGGGCCTTTCGGGAAGCGCTGAAGAAATAATAAAGGACAGGAAGATACTGAAAAGAGAGTCATTTCTGAACCTCAGCTGGAACAGCTACCTCATGTCCAAAGTTTTTGTACAATTTGGCATATCGGCAATCCAGGCTCTCAGCTTCGTGCTTGTCGGCAATCTGATAACAGGAATTAAAGGCATGATGTTCGAATACTGGCTTGTGCTCTTCTCCTGCTGGGCTTCAGCCAATATTGTCGGACTGATAATTTCCGACAGTTTCAAAACAGTGGTAACAATTTATATTCTCATTCCTTTCCTGGTAATACCACAGATAATCCTCAGTGGTGTGCTGGTTAAATTTGAAAAATTGAATCCCGGTATTTCTTCACCTGTGACAATACCTTTTTACGGGGAAGTGTTCACTGCGAGATGGGGTTATGAAGCTCTTGCAGTAAATCAGTTTATATACAACAAATATGAGGAACAGCTATATGTCTACGATAAGGCAATGAGTGAGGCTAAATTCAGGAAAGACTTCTGGTATGTCGAAATGAAAGGGAAGCTGGATAATATAAAGGCAGGTTTTGACAAGGGAGACACGCCTGAAAATTTCAGTGAAGATCTCTCCCTGGTATCAAAAGAAATAAAAAAGCAAATGAGACTGCTTCCTGATATAAGATATGAGTTCGATGAATTCTTAAAGCCTGAAAAAATAACTCCTGAAGTCATTGCTTCAGCGCTGGATTATATAGAAACCGTAAGGAAATATTACATTAATTATTACAACAGGGCAAGCATGCTGAAGGACAGCCGCCTGGGAAAAATGGAGACTTTAGTGCCAGGCGGACCGAGGAAACTTCGCGATGATCATTTCAACAGTGCACTGGAAGAGTTTGTCACAAACAAGGATGAAACAAGGAAAATAATAGAATTCAATGGTCAGCTAATACAGAAGATGGATCCTGTTTTCAAGGATCCTGAATTTAATTTTGTAAAGGCGCACTTTTATTCTCCCGTAAAAAAGATTTTTGGCATCAGCATCGACACTTATATTGTCAATACGATAGTTCTGTGGATTTTTGTACTTGTATTTTACCTTCTTCTATGGCTCAGGGCATTTAAGAGGTTTCTTGAGTGGATTGAGAAGATCCATACAAGACGTATGGTAATACTTGATTAACAAAATGGTGGTGCCATACGGTCAGAGAAACAGTCCTGATTAATTATCTTCAGCAATCTCGATCATCCTGAAAGGAACCCTGATAATTGATTCATAATCTTCTCCGGCTTCGAGCATATCCTCGTCGTCCTCCTCATAATACCAGTGAACTTCCACTTCATTTTTTGCCTTGTGTATTGCTTCAAGTTTCTTAAAGACATCCAGAATGCACTTTGAAGAGCTGGTATTAAAATATTCCAGTTTAATATGAACAACGGTTTTTTCAAGAGGGGCCTCTTTATATTTCTCGAGCCAGTCAACCAGCGGTTTATAAAACTCCACAGAGTTTTCAGGTATTGAGCGGCCGCTTATTTCAAAAATTCCCTGGGATGCATCAAACCTTACTGTCGGGGTTTTGGGAGTTCCTTCGATGTAGATCGGTTCCATATTTGTGGTTTTAAAATGTTTGTTTCAGTTTTCTCTGTTAACCAGGATATCAAGATAAAAGAAAGAATAGTCATTATTGTATTCCCTGAAA